>JBATHN010000782.1:0-2298 GCA_049666885.1 Desulfobacterales bacterium | reverse complement strand
GTGCACTGCCATAGGAACCAGGCGGCCTAAGACGGCCGCTTGACCTCGATCCAGGTGGCTAGGGCGCGCCCCAAGACCTCACCGGTTTCAGACAAAAGAGCCGTGGCGGCCTGATGCTTGCGACCTTCCGATTGAATCGGCCAGCCGAGAATCACACAGCGGTCGCCGGAGTTCGGGTTGTGTCGTAAAGCGGCTGCCAGTTGGCCGAGAAGCATGTAACGGTGAGTATCCCTGTTGATGGCAAAGTAACCTGGACAATCGAGAGCCGCCCATACATATTCAGTGTTCACCCTGCCGGTATCGTCGCAAAGGGAGCGGTGCGGTATCCAGGGGGCAGCGACACCGTTTTTTCCGGGAAGGGGGCCGGCGAATATCCGCAATCCGTCTCCAATTTTGCGGGCAGGGCCGCATACAAAACAGGTCGGGTAGAAATGTTCACGAAAGCCGGTGTAGGCCTCGGCTACCCGAAGGGCCTGGTCAAATGACGGTGTGAATGGAACGGGAAGATTCAGGCTGGTCCGACGCCCTTCGGCCACCAGACCGGATTCGTCGCTCAGAGACACCCGGTAGCGGCCGTGGATGGCCACCTCCAGTGGCGTGCCCAGCGGCGGAGGACGGTGCAGGGTCACCTCGACATCGCCTTCTAGAAACGCAGCTGCCCGACCACAGACGTACCCGCCGTTACCCGATTCCGGCGGCCCGCAGAAACGAGGATCGATTATTACCCGTGTCGTCATGCTCCCTTCCATAGTAAAAAGACATATGTTTAGCACGAAAATAGAGTGTTATACGGAAAAAGGTGGGCACCTCCGCCCGGATATACGGTTTCGAAAGATGGTTGAAACTCGCCGCCAACGGGCTCTAAACCCGGACCGGTCCCGTCTTCATATAATGAGTTTGAATGCAGCTTGAAGGTCGTGCCTTCCAATCGGCATCTGTATAGGGTCCGGTCTAAGACTCCGTAAGCGACTCAGACAGTCAGCCGCACTTCGCAACCGTTCACCCGGACTCCGGCGCATCATTTTCATGAACCGTGGTGGCGCGAAGGGCCATGTACGTTTAACAGGAAAAACCCGCCTGATGGGTTCAAGACTTTGAGTTGACCGTCAGCATTTAGGGTTAGGCATTTACTAAAACCTATAACTGCTAAATATTTATTTCAAGGTCCGGGTTTTATCAGGAGCTTCATACGTGATCAAGTTCCCTTCCGTTCCTGTAACGGGAAAATATTTGGCCAAAGTGATCAGATATAATAGAGATGTAAACTCTAAACCAATGCGAAATAATTTGACAAGAAAGGAACTTGCTATGACTGATGCGGAAATTACCGTTTATGGTGCCTATTGGTGTCCCGATTGTCGTCGCAGCAAACAGTTTTTAGGCGAACACCAGATTCCTTATAATTGGGTTGATATTGAGGAGGATAAGAGCGGTGAGGCGTTTGTCATTAAAACGAACCAAGGCAAACGAATCATTCCCACCGTCACTTTTTCTGACGGCTCTTTTTTGGCGGAGCCGAGCAATGCAGAGCTAGCCGCTAAACTGGGGCTGAAGACCAAAGCAAGCCGCAGCCATTACGATCTGATCGTTTTGGGTGGTGGTCCAGCCGGACTGACCGCGGCGTTCTACACGGCTCGTGAGTTCATCGACACCCTGGTAATCGAGCGCGCCGCGTTTGGCGGGCAAGCGGCCGGGACGGAGCGTCTCGAGAATATGCCCGGTTTTCCAAAGGGTATCGGCGGGATGGCGTTTTCCTTGCGCTTGCGGGAGCAAGCCGAGCGTTTCGGCGTGGAACTGCTTCAGGCGCAAGAGGTAACAGGCGTTCACACGCATCAAAACTATCACAGCGTTCAAACGGGCGATGGTGGAGAGTATAGTGCTCGCGCAGTCCTCGTGGCAACCGGCAGCCGCTACAAACGGTTAAATGTCCCGGGTGAAAGCGAACTTATCGGAGCGGGCGTTCATTTTTGCGCCACCTGTGACGGCCCGTTTTATCGTGGCAAGAGGGTTGCGGTTGTCGGCGGAGGCAACAGCGCCGCCGAAGAGAGTCTTCTGCTGATCAAGTTTGCGGAGCATGTGACCATACTGGTGCGCAGTGGCGAGTTCAAAGCAAGCCGGATCATACAAGAAAAAGTCTTAACGCATCCCAAAATCGATGTGCGCTGGCATACTGAGGTAAAAGAATTTTACGGTGAAAACGCAAAGCTCACCAGACTGAGCGTTGTCGATAACCAGACAAAAGAGACTGAAGAGCTGCCGATGGATGGTGCTTTTATCTTCATTGGGTTGGATCCCAAC
>JBATHN010000781.1:0-1935 GCA_049666885.1 Desulfobacterales bacterium | reverse complement strand
GGCGGCATTTCCTGATAATCTTTTTTGAGAGCATTGAACGCATGCGGGTCGGAGGTCGCGATGCGGGCGACACCGCTGTTGAGGATCATTTCGGTGTTATGGGCCTTCAAATCCTGAAAGAGCATTTCCTCCCCGAATCGGCGGGCCTCATGGCCGCTGTCCTTTTCGTCTTTTCCCAGGATGCCGAAGTCGACACCGGCCGCTGTCAGCAGCCGCGCCGTTGCGCGGGCGATCTCCTGCATGCGGTCATCGTAAGAGCTGATGCTGTCGACGAAATAAAGCGTGTCGGCGTTTTCTTTCTTGCCGATTATTTTCACGGGACAGCTGTCTTTGAAACCTTCCGCCCCGATCCAATCGGCGCGCTTCTTCTCCAGTTTCGCCCAGGGGTTGCCGCGCTTTTCGAGCGCCTGGAGCGGCTTTTGCAGCGACTGCGGCACGATGCCGTCGTCCACCATGGCCCGTCGGACATCGACGATTTTGTCGATGTATTCGATCGCCACCGGACACTCCTCTTCGCAGGCACCACAGGTCGTACAAGACCAGATTTCGTCCTCCTCCAAAGCAGTGCCGATCAACTGGGGTTTCTCTACCGACTTCTGCCCCAAAAGCGGGTATTTTCGGTAACCATGGTCGCGGCACTTTATCGAGATGAACCGTGGCGACAGCGGTCGGCCGGCGGCGTTGGCCGGGCAGTTGTCCGAACAGCGGCCACAGTCGACACACGAATAAAAATCGAGGATGTGTTTCCAGGTGAAGTCTTCGTAAACTTTGACGCCGAATGATTCCAGGTCGTCGAGTTGCTCGTCGCTGACGCCCCAGCGCACCGGTTTGACCGTCCCCTTTTCCAGCTTCATGAAATACACGTTGAAGAGCGATGTGATCACGTGAAAATGCTTTCCCAACGGCAGAAAGCAAAGAAAAAAGAAAAAGATCAGCTCATGGATCATGAAGGACCACTGGTTCAGCTGCTGCAGCATCGCCGCCGGCAGCGACTGAAAAAGGTTTGCGGCCAGCCAGTGTCCGGTGCCCGGCAGAAGGACCTCGGTCGCCAGACCGCTTTGGCTCCGGGCGGCCGAAATGCTGCCGTCGTAAATCATATCGCAGATGACCAGACCGGAGATCAGGCACAGCACCAGGACCGCCTCGGCCGTGTGATCTTTACCGTAACGCGGCGGAACGGCGTAGCGGGCCGGCTTGAATACGCCGCGCCGGACCATCAATACCACCGCGGCCACGAGCACATACGTCGTCGCCAGATCCTTGATGAGACCGTAAACCTGCCCGAAACCGCCACCGAACCCCGGCAGCACGAAACCGTCGACAACCCCGGTGATAACCAAGGTCACGGAGCGCACCGACAGGATCAGAAAACCGGAGAAGAGCAGGATGTGCATTATGCCGGGAAAGAGGTAGCGCGGATGTTTGTACTGCCCCAACCAGAATTTGAGAACCCTGCCGATACGCTCGCCCACGCGGTCGAAGCGCGGGTCCGCAGACGCTTTCAGCAAGGGACCGATCCGCCGGATCATGATATAAAAGAAAATGCCGATACCGATCAAGGGAATCAGGATAAACAACACTTGGCCGGGCAGACCGAAATAAAGCGCTTTTGACGGTGAGATCAAGACCGATTCCATATTAAAATGTGATTCTCCCTTCTGCTGCTGACGACAACAAGTGGCACTTCAGTCAATTTTCGAAATGAATGAATGAATGCTCATTCATTTTTACCGTCAGTTGATGTCTCTGTCAAGTAAAAAGGTTTTGAGTTTCAGGTCTCGATCGATGCCGTTCGCGCCACGGTAGGACACACGAAGAACTTGCCGATGACCGATTTTTCTGGATGGCATTTGCGTCAAAAGGGGGCCGGGCCGGCGAATCAACAGGCAGCGCACTGCGCCTTAACCGGTTGAAAATTATTCATTCTCGTTATAA
>JBATHN010000780.1:0-3019 GCA_049666885.1 Desulfobacterales bacterium | reverse complement strand
GTGGCGGCCGTCAACGTCAACGTCAAGGCCGAACCCGAATTCCGTAACGGCGGCTTGACCTCTCACGACCTCGAGGTTCGGAAAAAAGCCGTTCGTTTCATCAAGGAAGCCAAAGACTTCGCGGCGGCGATCGGTGGCGACAAGGTGACCTGCTGCCCACTTGGGGACGGTTACGAGTTCGCATTTCAGTATGACTACGCCACGACATGGAAATATCTGGCGGAGTGTTTCGGCGAGGCCGGCGGCTATAAACCGGAAGTGCCGCTTTTTATCGAATACAAGCCGAGCGAGACCCGCGGTCGCTGTTTTCTCGACTCGGCTGCCAAGACCCTGTGTCTGCTCAATGACATCCGCTGTCCGGAACTGGGCGTGACCCTTGATTTCGGCCATTCCGTGTATGGAAACGAAAACCCGGCCGAGGCGCTCGTGCTGCTGGCTGAAAGTTCCTGTCAGTATTACATCCACATCAACGACAACGACGGCCGCTGGGATTGGGATTACTTCTGCGGTACCAAGCATTTTCTCGAATATGTCGAATTTCTTTACTATCTCAAACGCTACGGCTACGACGACTACTTTACCTCCGACACCTCACCGACCCGCTGGGATATAAGAGGTACGTTCGAGGCCAACAGCCGTCTGACCAACAAGATATGGCAGCGGTTGGACGAAGTGGATGGCGGCAAACTCGCCCGCCTGATGGCCGAGGGGGATTATCTGAAGACCTGGAAATTTATAGAGGCCAATATATTCGGATTCAAATAGAGAGTCGGTGGGCCGGATTGCCCGTTTGCAAGGTAAATAGAAGATACCGATTAACCGACCAACGGGCCAACTGGCAAACCAATCAACATAACATAAAGGAGCAAAAATGGCGCAGGTACCGATGTCTGTGGACGAACTAAAGCACATGGCGGCTGCCATCCGCTGCGACATCATCGAGATGATATGCACGGCCAGAGCCGGTCACCCGGGCGGGTCGCTTTCCGCAACGGACATTGTGACCGCACTTTACTTCAGATTGATGCGCGTCGATCCTCAGAATCCCCGTTGGCCGGAGCGGGACCGATTCATTTTGTCCAAGGGCCATGCCTGCCCGGTGTGGTATGCTGCATTGGCCGAGCGCGGTTTCTACGACAAATCGCATCTGGGCACGCTGCGCCGGCTGGGCAGCATCCTGCAGGGCCACCCGGACATGAACAAGGTGCCCGGAATCGACATGACCACCGGTTCCCTCGGACACGGCCTTTCGGTCGGCATCGGTATGGCGTTGGCCGGCCGGCTTCAGAAGAAAGACTACCACGTCTGGGTGGTCATCGGTGACGGTGAATCCCAGGAAGGATCGATCTGGGAAGCGGCCATGGCCGGCGCAAAGTGGAAGTTGGACAATCTGACCGCCATTCTGGACCGCAATAACCTTCAGAACGATTTTTATGTCGACGACCTCATGCCGATCGAACCGGTAGCCGACAAATGGCGGGCCTTCGGCTGGCACGTGGTGGTGATCGACGGCCATGACATGGCGGCTATCGTGACCGCGCTTGAAGCCGCCAAGGCCCGAAAAGGGGTACCGACGATGATAATCGCCCGCACCATAAAGGGCAAGGGCGTATCTTACATGGAGAACGTGTGCGAGTGGCACGGCAAGGCACCCTGTCGGGAAGAAGCGGACAAGGCCCTTTGTGAAATCAGGGGAGACCAGGAGGTGCAGCAGTGAACAACAAGGCGCTATCGCCCTATCGTCATGTCCGAGCCGAAATCGTTGCGATGCTTTCTGCGGACGACCTTTTCTCCATTGCGGAGGCCGAACCGACACGGGCTTCCTATGCCAGAGCCTTGCTCGAAATCGGTGAACGCAACCCGATGGTGGTGGTTCTCGACGCCGACGTGTCCAAATCGATCGGGACCAACAAGTTTGCCGAAAAGTTCCCGGAGCGCTCGTTCAACTTCGGCATTGCCGAACAAAACATGTTTGCCGCCGCCGCCGGCATGGCGACCACCGGTCTGATTCCTTTTGCCACGACGTATGCGGTCTTCGCCAGCCTGCGGGCCCTTGACATGGTGCGCAACAGCATTCACTACCCGCGGTTGAACGTCAAAATTGCCGCCAGCCACAGCGGTATTACGCCCGGTCCGGACGGGGTCACCCATCAAGGTCAGGAGGACCTGTCGATCATGCGGTCGATCGCCAACTCAACCGTCATCGCTCCGGCTGATGCCGATACGACCGCGCTGGCCGTCGAAGCGGCGATCGCATACGACGGGCCGGTTTACCTGAGCTTCACGCGCGATCCGGTGCCGAAGATCTTCACCCCGGACTACCCCTTTGAGATCGGCAAGGCCGTTACGGTGCGGGATGGATTCGATGCAACCATTTTCGCCATTCGCGACCTGACCGCCCATGCCCTGGTGGCCGCAGAACAATTGGCAGACCGGGGGGTCGACGTACGGGTGATCGACTGCCATACCCTCAAACCACTGGATGTCAAGTCGGTGATGCAGGCGGCCGAAGAAACAGGCGCCATCGTGACGGCCGAGAACAATATTTTTTACGGTGGGCTGGGCAGCGCCGTGGCCGAAGTGTTGGTGGAGAATCATCCCGTGCCGATGAAGCGGATCGGCGTGAGAGATACCTTTGCCGAATCAGGTCCGTATCTGGATCTGCTCGATAAATACGGCCTTTCGGCCCGGCATATCGTGAAGGCCGTGGAAGAGGTTTTGGAACGTAAAAAGAGTTAAGGACTCAATCAACACAAGATTCGGCGAAATGAATCTCCCTGCAGCAAGCTGAAGGGTATCAAAGCTGTTTGATTTTATCCCCTCACCCCAACCCTCTCCCCAGGGAGAGGGAATCTGTGGTGACCCTGTAGCGAGTTGCAGGGGATTATCAATTTTAAACAATCAAGTGAAAGAGAAGTGCGAGGTGACGTAAGTGGAGCCAGAAAAATGGCGGGTGGTCAATCCTGAGGGCCGCCAGCGGGTCGTCGTGACCAAAGAGCTTCCCGGGCAGCGCTGGCTG
>JBATHN010000779.1:0-6381 GCA_049666885.1 Desulfobacterales bacterium | reverse complement strand
GGTTCGGGCGTTTTTAACGACATCGCGGGCTTTGCGGGCCTCTTCGCCGGTTTTGAATTCGCCATAAACGATCTCACCGTCTGCGACATACGTGTCGGTGGTCACGGCCGGGTTCCGGAGCCAACCGCCGTCCTGTTTGATAACCGGCACGCATTTAGAGACCAGGCCCAGGCGCTGCATCTTGTAGGCGCTCCACATTTCGCAGGAAACGCAATTCCACATGGCCAGCTCCATGGGCAGCATCCAGGGCAGAAAATCACTGCTGCCGCCGTCCGGCGCGGAACCGTGACGAGGACCGGCCTGACCGAAAATGGCAAGGTCACTGGCCAGGGTGGTGTCGCAGGCCATGCCGATTTCTTGCCCACCCGCCACACGCATGCCGTTGACCCTGCAGATGGTTGGTTTTTTGCAGGTGAGGATGCTGTCGACCATTGCGTTGAAAAGGTCCATGTAGGCGCCATATTCGTTGGGGCGGCCGGCATAGTACTCGGCATATTCTTTGGTATTGCCGCCGGTGCAGAAGGCCTTGTCACCGACGGCGGTAAAAACGGCGGCCACAACGGAATGATCGGCCGATGCGCGCTGGAAACCGGCGATGACGCCTTTGACCATTTCGGTGGTATACGAGTTGTACTGCTTGGGGTTGTTGAGGGTGATCCAGGCGGAGTGGAGGCCGTCGACCGGGTTGCCCTTGGGGTCGCGAATCGGTTTTTTTTCGAACATGATGCCGGGCGCTTCAGTTGAAAAATGTTCATCGCCCCAGAGAAAATGGTCTTTGCTGCCGGACTCACGCGGCAACCAGTTTAAATCCGCCATGACGCATCTCCTTCTTAAGATAAGAGTATTGCCAACATTATCCGTATGATACCCTCTTAACTGTCTAAACGGCGTTCAATTGATATCAAAACGTTATTTTATAGCTATATATTAGCTACGCTCACAACAAGTCAAGAAAAAAAGTATTGCCATCCCGTCGTCGGGGGACAAATGCGCACAAACAGTTGACCGCTTTAAACGCTCATGGCTCTACAGGCCGCCACGGTGCATGAAAATGATGCGCTGGAGCCCGGATGAGCGGTTGTGCCCGTTGATCCGGTTTAGCCAGTTGAGCTCGGAAGAGCGATTTAGAATAGCGGCTGACTGTCTGAGTCGCCTACAGGGTCTTAGACCGGACCCAATGCCGATACCGCATTAAAGGCACAATATCAGAGACACAAACCGACCCCTTTATATGGAGACGGGTCTGGTCCGGGCTTAGAGACCGTTGGCGGCGAGTTTCAGCCGTGCCCCGAAATCGGAAATCTGGGCGTAGGCGCCCGCCTTATTTTAGAACTAAACTCCGGCAACCCGGCTCGATGCTAAGGCCCACTGAAAACCACCTGCGCTGCTTCGGTAGGCTTGACAGACGACCGCGGGCTTTGTAGATGGAGTCGACCCATGGTTGTGCTATCTCATTCTTCAAAGGAGGTTGACCCGGTGCGTTATCCGAAAGAAGTCGTGCTCAAAGACAAAACGGAGGCGATCATCCGACCCCTCGAAAAACAGGACGAACCGAAATTGCGGGAATTGTATGCCACACTTCCTGAAAAGGACCGCTGGTTCATGCGCCACGATGTGGTGAATCCGGATGTCGTCCACCGCATGGTCGCGGCCATCGGAAAGGGGAACGTCACGTCGATGGTGGCGCTCGTCGATGATCGCATCGTGGCCCACGCCAGCCTGCTGATGCGAGGATATGGCTGCACCCGCCATGTCGGCAGACTGAGGATCGCCGTTAAGCCGGAGCTCCGGCACAAGCGTCTGGGCACATGGATTCTGCTCGACCTCATTCAACTTGGTATGGACCAGGGGTTGGACGATATACGGGCCGATTTCGTGGTCGGCATCGAGGATGCGGCGATCGAGGCGGCCCGCAAGCTTGATTTTTTCAAGGTGGCGGTCTTGCCGGAGTATGTGAAGAGCCCGCGGGGGACCCGTTACGACCTGCAGATCATGATCAAGCGGTTGCATCGGAACTGGGGTGACTTCTAACGCGAAGAAACTTGATACTTGATACTTGAAACTTGGATTCGGATCAGTTCGTTCTTTTTTCCCGAGTTTCAAGTTTCAAGTTTCGATCACAACTTCCGGTCCGGGAAAGTGCAAATTTCCGCTAAGAATTTTCGAATAAATTAGCTGAAAGCTCAGAATCGAGAGTTTATGCAAGATCCACGGCAAGAAGAGATTAAGCTTACCGCGCCCTTGGGTGCCGTGACCATCCGTTCTTTCTGCAGCTCCAAAGAAATCCGGCAGACCATATTCAGCCCGCAGTTCAGCAGCCATGCCCAATACCGTTCCCTCTACACCAAACGGCAGAGCTTGGAAGACAATGCCGACCAGACCGACACCAACGTCACCCTGGCCTTGGCGGACGGCAATTTGATTGTCGGATTCGGGGTGCTGGCCTATCCGGAAGCGGGAGAGCGCTGGGCCGAACTCGAACCCCAGATCATGATGGAGGTCAAGGCGATCGAAGCCTGCCGCGCCTGGCGCTCCCAAGGCCTGGCCAAAGGCATCCTCTCGATGTTGCTGAACCACCCGTTTGTGGAGCACAAGATCGTGTATATGGTTGGGTATTCCTGGACCTGGGATCTGGATGGCACGAAGAAAACGGCACAACAGTACCGCAGTATGCTGATCAGACTCTTCGAGCCGTTTGGGTTCGTGGAGTATCAGACCAATGAACCGAACATTTGTCTCAAACCGGAGAACGTGTTCATGGGGAAAATCGGAAAAAGCATTTCTTTGGAGGTGCAGAACGACTTCAAGTGGCTGCGCTTCGGCATGCGTCCCTGATTAAGGTGAGGCGATGAGGTCTTTTATCAGTGCCGCAAGCTTGCGCGAGTCATGGCGCACGATGCTGGCCGTGCTTTCCAGCAAATCGAGCGCATAAATCTTCCGCTCGTCCCACCAGCCGTCCCAGTTGTCGAGTTCGACAAACTCCGCTTTCTGTTCGTGGTAGCGCAACAGCAGTTCCGCGCCTGGCTTGCGGTTGTTGTAAATGATACCATTCAGCGGCCTTTCGATCGCCTCTTCGAGCGTCTTGACGAAATCGCGGCCGGTAAACTGATGGGTTTCACCGAACTTCGTCATGATGTTGAGGATGAACAGGATCGGCGCCTTGGTTTTCTGCAGGCCCTCTTTGACGCCTCGTACGATCAGGCTCGGAACGATACTGGTGAACAGATCGCCGGGACCGATCACGATCATATCGGCCTCCCGAATCGCCTTCAGAACCGGCGGATAGACGGTGATGGTATCGCTGTGATGGGGAACGAGAAAAACGTCGTGGATTTTTTCACGTTGCGTACCGCGAGGCATGTCGATGGCGGTTTCACCATAGATGCGGGTGCCGTCAGTCAACTCCGCCACAAGGGTCGCCTTGTCGATGGTGACGGGCAGGATGCGGCCGCGAACATCCAGAATTTCGGCCAGGGCCTGGATACCGGAGGGAAAACTGCCCGTGTAGCGTGACAGCATCGTTATCAGCATGTTTCCGGCATTGTGGCCGGCCAGACGCCGGTCGGCGGTGAAGCGTTTCAGGAAGATGGTGCGGGCGATGTCGCGATGAGGCGATAAGGCCAGGATGCACTTCAGTGCGTCGCCCGGTGGAAGAATGCCCAGTTCGTCCCGCAGACGCCCCGTGCTGCCGCCGCTGTCAACCATGGAGACGATTGCGGTGATGTCGAGTAGTTCAAGATCTCTGAGACCCGCCAGCAGCGCGTATTGACCGCTACCGCCGCCGATGGTCACGATTTTATGCATGGTGGAACCAGAAACTCGAAAGAAATTAAGGCCGTCGTCTGTCGATGATATGCGGGAAGAAGCTAGAGGGAGTCCTGCCGCCTACTTGACCCCCAGTTCCTCCTTCAACCAATTTTTCAGGTCGCCTTCGATCGCATAAACGCCTTTGAGTTCACAGACCGGTTTCTGGAACTGTTGCGGCAGTTCGAATTGGGCCAACTCGGTCGCTTCCTCGGAATTTCGGCGGATCAAATAAACGTAGTAGGGCTTCGACCAGCAATTGACGACGAAATAGTTTGTGAAATCGTTTTTGGATCGAATCACGTATCCGTCCCCGCGGGCCCAGTTGTTGCCCCACTCCAGGTATAACCGGACCGCTTCCTCCGGTGTCATATCCCAGTTGATCTCGTCAATCAGGTCCCTGTCTTTTTTAAGTTCTGCGAGGGTCAGCATGACACTCTCCTGCGGCAAAGGGTTGTCGTTTTATTGTATGCTAACATGAATCGCCGGAACGAAAAAGTCAAGATTCGACCGTCAGAACACTGAAAGAAGGGGGGAGGCGGGGAGGTGGGTCAAAAACAGGTTGATTGTGTAGGAAGATTCTTATAATAGAAGAATGCAAGAAAAGAATATAACTAGTGCCCATCCGCGGTTTCATGAAGGGCACTGATATGTTTCCGATTCAGAAATGTGCAATTTTCTGCAAGTTCAAGGAAATCAAGGAATTGTGCGGAGGCATACTTCTGTATGCCGCACAAGCGATTCCGCCGATTGACGCCGACCTGTCCCGAAGCAGGCGGGGAATTGCGGAAAAGGGCCATTTATGGACGGGAACTAACTAAATAACCAAGGAATCGTATATGCGCAAGATTGCCGTGGCTATGGCCAAAGGCGGTGTCGGCAAAACGACGACCGCCGTCAATCTGGCCTTCGGGCTTGCCCGTGAGGGTTTCAAGGTGTTGCTGGTTGACGGCGACACCCAGGGGCAGGCGGCAAAATTTTTAGGTGTCAGTCCGCGTTTCGGGCTTTACGAGTTTATTACCGGCTGCGATGAAACCGGACAGTCGGTCCCCAAAAAAGATACCCTGTGCCTCTGCCGCCAGAATCTCTGGCTGCTTGGCGGCGGTATTAAATTGGTGGAATTGAAGCACTGGCTCGGCGAACAACCCAGAACGGTGCGTCAGGGGGTCCTGGCGAACGCCTTGGTGCCAAAGGATGGAATCCTTGACTACCTCATCTTCGACTGTTCACCGGGTTGGGACGTCTTGAGCGTCAACATCCTGATGGCGGTATCGGAAGTGCTCTGTCCGGTCGCCCTCCAGGGCCCCGCCCTGGAAGGGCTAAAGACATTTTTCGGATATCTGATGTCCGCCCAGCGGTTGAACCTGGAGCTGCAGCTGAAATACATTCTACCGACCATGTACGACCAGCGCACGCGTCACAGCTTTGATATCCTGCGGCAACTCCGGCGACTGTTCCACAAGCAGATCTGCGATCCAATCCGCTACAATGTGCGGTTGTCGGAGGCAGCGGTAAAGGGCAGGACGATTTTTGAATACCGGAACAGCGCGGGCAGTGCCGAGGACTACGGCAAACTGCTATGGAGGGTACAGCACGATGGCCAAGAAGACCAAAAAATCGCTTGAATTTTTTGAAGAAAATCCGTTCGATCCCGTCAACGCCGCCATCGGAGACGGACAGAAACTGCGTCCCGCCGTTGCCGGCAAAGGAGCCGCAGCGGAAAAGCGCAAGGCCGGGTTTTACCTGTCAATCAGAATCCTGGAGCGGTTCAACCGCAATTTTTACGAATTGAAATTGCAGGGACAGCCGGTTGAAAACAAGTCGGCGCTGCTCGAGGCGGTAATCGACTTTGCACTCGACGACATCGAGCAGGCCGCTGACAGTCGGATTTTGAAGCGCCTCCAAACGACTTCCCTCCGGCACAAATCACTTGACTAATCGGCCCATCCACCCTACAAGCGTGATAAATTGCCGAAAAGCGATGTCTTTTCAGTCTATTGATGAATGTGATCTTTCAAATGTGCTGCAGTTGGTTGTGGACCTCATCGGTTTGATATTGATCCAGCATTGATAAGGAGGAAGGTGAAATGGAAATCAAGAAGGTTCTGCTTTCGGAAGACGAGATGCCGAGACAGTGGTACAATATTCTGGCGGACATCAAAATGAACCCGCCGCTCGGTCCGGACGGCAACCCGGTCAGCCCGGACCAACTCGCTCCGGTTTTTCCCATGAACCTGATCGAGCAGGAAGTGAGCTCCCAGCGTTGGATCGACATACCCGACGAGGTGCTCAGCGTCTACCGCATCTGGCGCCCATCACCGCTGGTCCGCGCCTATTCTCTGGAAAAGGCTCTGGACACACCGGCCCGCATCTATTACAAAAACGAAGGCGTCAGCCCTCCCGGCAGCCACAAGCCCAACACCGCCGTCCCTCAAGTTTACTACAACAAGGTCTTCGGCATAAAACGTCTGACCACTGAGACCGGTGCCGGCCAATGGGGCAGCGCCCTGGCATTTGCCTGTTCCCAGTTCGGGCTTACCTGCAAAGTGTTTATGGTCCGCGTCAGCTTCGATCAGA
>JBATHN010000778.1:0-2913 GCA_049666885.1 Desulfobacterales bacterium | reverse complement strand
TGCGTGGAAGCCTGTCACGTGTATGCCTCCATGGGCCACACCAAGTATATCTCCGCTTACCGGCACGAGATCATCCGGCGGCTGTATAAAAAATATTTCAAGGCCCGCGGCCGATTCTGGCCCTCGGTCGGTGAAGCCAAAGAGCTCGATGACCAGGCGATAGAGGAGCTCTACGAAGCGGCATACTCCTGCACGGGCTGCCGGCGCTGCATGGTCTACTGCCCGTTCGGCATCGACACCCAGTTGCTCATGTCGATCGCCAAGTTGCTGTTGATCGGGGCCAGCGCCGAACCGGAAATCCTGAGCCTGCTGGCCGACACCTCCGTTGAAAAAGGCAAATCGATGGAGTTTTTCAAAGAGGGTTTCCTCACCGGGGTGAAGCAGCTGGAGGAAGAGGTTGTCGAGAAGTGGCAGACCGAAGCCGGCCAAACGGCCATACCGGTTGATTCGGCCGGCGCGGACCTGCTGTACGTGGCATTGGCCGGAGCCCATTCCATTATTCCGGCGGCTGCGGTTTTCAATGCCGCCGGCGAAAAATGGACCTTGAGCTTTTTCGAGGCGGTGAATTTCGGCGCCTTCGTTGGAGATCCCACCAAGACCAAATTGATTTTGGATCGCATCATCAACGAAGCCCTGCGCTTGAAGGTCAAGGAAGTTTGCGTGTGCGAATGCGGCACAGCCTACCGGGTGATGAAACAGCTCTCGGGACAACAGCCCTTCACGGTTTCCTCCATCACCGAGGTCCACGCGCGGTACATCCGCGAAGGCCGCATCAAAATCGACAAGACCCGCTTCACCGAACCGGTTACCTATCATGACCCCTGCCAGATTGCTCGCAACGGCGGCGTGATCGACGAAGCCCGCTACATCCTGAGTCACTTGTCAAACGATTTTCGGGAGATGACCGACGATCCGCGTTACAACTGGTGCTGCGGAGGCGGGGGCGGTCTGGTTGCCCTCGGTGAGGATACGCTCGACTTCCGGATGAAATCCGCCAAGGTAAAAGTCGACCAGGTTAAAGCCTCAGGTGCCAGGATTCTGTCGACCGCCTGTGAGAACTGTCACACCCAGCTCAGCAACCTCAACGACCACTACAAGATGGGAATGGAGGTTCATTTCCTATCGTCGATGGTGGCCGACGCCCTAGTACCGGCGAAAAAAGCAGCCGCATAATAAGCCAGGTCCTTGTACGACCGGTTACAATACGCTGTCCTGATTCCACCCAAAAGGAGGTGAGAAATCGTTTCAAAAAATCTGGATTTTAATGGCTGATTATCAATTGACCCAGGGAGGAAAAGATGAAAAAGACCATGACTGTTTTCGCGCTTTTCGCACTTGTTTTTGTCCTTGTGCCCGCCGCTATGGCTACCAACGGCGATGCCCTGATTGGGGTTGGACCCATCTCGCGGGCTATGGGTGGTGGCGGTGTGGCCGCACCTCAGGATGCCATCAGCGCTATCTTCGCCAACCCGGCCGCCATGTGTTTCGGCCCTTTCTGCCCGGGGTCGTCCGTCGATTTCGCGGGCACTATTTTTGTGCCGTCGGTCAATGGCGACGTAAATTACGGGCTGCCCGGTTTTTCCGGCAGTGCCGACAGTGAAACGCCGCCCTCCGTAATTCCGGCCATCGCCGTCACCGCGCCCATCAACGAGAAGTGGCGCTTCGGCGCCGGCATGTACGGCGTCTCAGGCCTGGGCGTGGACTTTAAAAACACGAATATCGACTTTTCACGGATGCCGCTTCCCTCACCGCCGGCGCCACCCGGTTACTCGCTTCCGGCCGTCTACACCTCGCTGCAGGTCTTGAAATTGGCGCCGAACCTCGGCTGGTTGGTGACCCCCAATTTCAGCGTCGGGGCGTCCTTCGAAGTGGTCTGGCAGAGCCTCGATCTCGGGGAAGGCGCCGCTCCGGGATACACCCTCGGTCTGCAGCTGGGCGCCCTCTATCATTGGGACAAGTTCAACTTCGGCTTTTCCTTCACCACACCGGAAAAAGTCAACCACAAGAATGTCTCCAAGTTCGGCAACCCGGCGGGTCCCTACCAGGACCTGGAGCTGGAATCCCCTTGGCGAATCCAGGGCGGGATCTCCTTCGAACCCAACACCCAGTGGCTCCTCGAGTTCTACACCCGCTGGCTCAATTGGGCCGATGCGGCCGGCTACGAGGACTTCGACTGGGACAACCAGTGGGTCTTCGGCTTCGGCGCCCAGTGGAAACCGGCTGAAAAGTGGACTCTGCGCCTCGGGTACAATTACGGCAAAAGCCCGGTCAAGGAACACAACGGCTGGAACCCCGACCCCTTTGACCCGACCAACACCGTCAATGTCCAGGGCGTAGCGGTCAACACCGTCGCGTACGAAACGTTACGCATCATCGGCTTTCCGGCCATCGTCGAACACCATTTCACCGGTGGTGTCGGATACAAGCTGACCGACTCCCTCGCCTTGAATCTTGCCTTCATGTATGCTCCGGAAGAGACCATAAAAGAAACATCGGCCTTTAACGCCATCACTCTGGAATCCAAGCTGAGCGAGTGGTCCACCACTCTCGGCCTCACCTGGTATTTCTAAATAAAAATGGGGAGGGATCATCCCTCCCCAATCATGCATACTAACTGGTCTGCCACGATGCATGAAAACGATGCGCCGGAGTCCGGATAAGCGGCTTGAGAAAAGCGGCTGACTGTCTGAGCCGCTTACGGGGTCTTGGACCGGACCCGATGCAGATGCCGTTTAATAGGCGCAACTTTCAGGCTGAATCCGAAACCAATAATTAAAGAAGGGCCTGGTCCGGTCTTAGAACTCGTTGGCGGCGAGTTTCAGCCGTCTTTCGAAACCGTTTATCCGGGCGGAGACGCCTACCTTATTTACGGGTTCGATTCTATTTTCGTGCAAATTCCCCAAAGGTTCGCCG
>JBATHN010000777.1:0-3332 GCA_049666885.1 Desulfobacterales bacterium | reverse complement strand
ACCGCCTCAAACAGCTGCGCCTGCTTCAACCGAAACAACCGCCGGCTTTTTCAGCAGGAAGACAGCGCCCCAAGAAGGACGTTAAAAACCTGAAGAACCACATAAAGGGCCGGCGGCTGTCTTTTTTCAGCGGCTTTTAGAAGAGACTCCGGGGTCAGGGTTTTTCGGGGTGATCCAGTATTTTTTGAATGCCCCTGAAGTAGGGCAGTTTGGGGCGCAGATATTTGAAAACGATCCGGCAGAGGATGTAGAGGGGTATGAAGATGAACGTGTAACCGACGGTTTTTCCGAGAATGAATGACAGGGGAAAGGCCAGATCGAATTGAACGTCCTGGAAGCGTGTCTGCATCCAGCCCAGCGCGAAGGGCAGCGGCCAGAATATCCCGGCGGAATAGCCCATCATGCTAAAAAACCGTTTGCCCCATGCATCGGTGGCTTCCTTGTTCAACGCCCGGTAACTGGTCATGTCGCCGGATTCATAAGCACTGATGGAGAGCTTTTCCTTGCGCTTCATGTCCGAGGCCAGTTCATCAAAATAGCCCTTGTTGAACTTGAGGGCCAGCGAGACGGTCAATTCCCCGATCAGAACGCACATAAAGGCCAGGCAAAGCGTCCCGATGATAAAATTGACGAATGGATCGGCTGTCAGACGGTAAAAAAATATCAGAAAGCCGTCGGCGTGGTAGAGAAGTAGGTCGAGTTGTTCGCGCATGGGATGGGTTTAAAAAATCTTTCACCGCAACGGTTGAAAACAAAGGGATCCAGGGCGGCCGATCGTCGGCTTCCCTGGACCCCTTCGAATAACGATATTTAGAGCATGGCAATGCCGAAGAAGCCCCTCAAGGTATAGCGCAAACCGATGTAAAGCGCCAGAACGATAAAAATTCCTTTCAGCACCTTGTTCGGGATGTACTTACCGGTTCGCGGTCCGATCATGGACCCGATGAAGATTCCCACGAGCTCGGCGCCGATCATCGGCCAATAAACCATGATGCCTTTGAGCATCATGAAATTGAAAATACCGAAGATCATTCCGATCAACACCGAAAGGGCCGAGGTCCCGGCTACGACGAACATGGGTAGCCCGACGACGCTGGTCAGAAACGGCACGTATAAAAAACCGCCGCCCACGCCGATAAAGGAGGCGATGGCCGAAATGAAAAAGCCGCCGATGAAGGCCCAGAGCGGGCTGAAGGAGAAGGTTTGACCGAAAAAGGAAATCTCGGTTTTAAGCAGGCTCCACTTGAGGGTCTTGACGCCTTGGGCGGTGATGTCGCCCCCCTTTTTAACGGTTTCCTCGAAGGCTTTGGCGGCCGCCTGGGCTTTCTTTTTGCCGCTCTGACCTTTAGGTGTCATTTCATAGACCATGAAACCGCCAATGATAAACACGATCAGGCCAAACCAGCCTTGATACTGCGAAAACTTGATTTTACCGGCGGTCGTAAACACCACCATCAAGGTGGCGAACAGGGCGCCGGCGCCAAGAAAGAGGCCAAGTGCCGGTACCAGTCTTTTTTGTTTGGCGTAGTTGGCGCTCGATATCAGGGCCGAAAGTCCGACGAGCCACGAGTTCGAGACCCGAATGCTGTCGGTGATAAACTTGTTCAGGTCCGGCGCGGTGTCCTTGAAGGTTTTGGCGTAGGCACCTAACCCATAGATCGTGATATGACCCACGCCGGCCATGATGCCGCCGAAGGCCCCCACGGTCGAAAACACCCACCCGACCCAGATGGCCCACAGCAGACCGACGATGAGGCTCACGTGAGGACCACCAGGGATATTGAGATAACCGGGTGCGGCGGTGGGGTCGATCAGGCCCTTTCCGGTTCCGGTCTGGGCCTTGGCAATGGCTTCGGCCAGCTTGTCGGCCGCGAAAACATTGTCGGGTAAAACATAAGGTGCCGTGAGGATCAGCAGCACCCCGAGCAGCATGAAAATCGTCATCGTTTTCCTCATCTTAGACCTCCCTTATCTTTAGTTGAAGAGACTGTGAAGCGGCATGCCTGTCGGCCGATTTTCCTAAATGATCCTTTACTTAAAGCAAACGCTGTGCCATAGGACACAGTCGTTTCCGGTTTCCAAGTCCCCGCAGAGATAAATGCAAAATGTGTATTAATTTCAAATAGATAAAATTTTGCCTGCAGTCTTTGCAGCCTACCGATGATGGCAAGGTAATGGATTCCATGGGGTGGTAGGTGACCTCAGATTTAAATCGCGCGGTGCGATTTTCAAAATTTATTGAGTAATAATAGATTGTTAAATAATATGCAATAAAATAAATGCAGTGCAATAAAAAATATGCGTTTTTTCGTGGAATCGGTTGCGGTCATTCGCCGGAGCCGCACCGGTTTTTCAAAATATCTATTTAAAATGATTGGATAATTTTCAAACGCCACCCCACATCGGTGCCCGTAGGAAAAATATCTTGAATGGTATGAATATTGCTTTGCTATTGCAAAGTGAATGAGACGATCTTTGCGATTGATTCGGCCGCGCGCTCTATATCCAATGTTCATCCGCGTTTCAACAATAAAACTGATTGATTTCCTATTCAGGGTATCGAATTCACAACCACATTCGGAGGTAATACGGCATGGAAAAATCAGTATTCAGCTTGTGTTTCATGTGCTCGGTCCGCTGCCCGATCAAGGTGCAGGTCAAGGACGGACAGGTTCGGTGGATCGAGGGCAATCCGCTTGTACCCGGGATGGAAGGCAGCCTCTGCCCCCGCGGGGCGGCCGGCATCAATATGCTCTACGACAATGAACGTCTTCAGTCACCGATGATCCGTGACGGCGAACGCGGTGCCGGCAAGTGGCGCAAAGTCGGCTGGGACGAGGCCCTCGATTATATCGCCGACAAGCTCAAGACGATCATCTCTAAAAACGGCGGCCAAAGCGTCGTCCTCGGAGAACGGACCCAGCTCGCCACCCACGTGAGCAAATCTTTTTTAAAAGCGATCGGCTCGCCCAACCACTTCACGCATGACGCCCTTTGCAAGGGCTCGGTCAACACCGCCTGTCGCTCGCTTTTCGGCTACACCGATGCGCAGTTGGGTATCGATTACAAGAACACCAAGCACATCGTCCTTTACGGACGCAACATTTTCGAAGCGATTTCGGTCAAGGAGGTCAACAACCTCACCCAGGCTCTCGAAAACGGGGCCAAGTTGACCTACATCGACCCGCGCGTGACGGTGACAGCCACCAAGGCGCACCGGTACTGGATGATACGTCCGGGCACGGACCTGGCCCTCAACTACGCCCTGATCAACGTCATTCTCAAGGAGCGCCTCTATGACAGCCAATACGTGGACCGCTGGGTGCGGGGTT
>JBATHN010000776.1:0-11266 GCA_049666885.1 Desulfobacterales bacterium | reverse complement strand
TCTAAACTGAAGCGTTGAGTAGCGCCGAGAGACCGGCAGACCTGGAGACCGCGGGGGTGTGCCCCAGAACAATTCCCTCTGTATTCGGACTATCGATCTCGAAATCCCAAACCAGTGGGGCGTGATCAGACAGCTTGATCTGGGGGACCTGAAAAGCCGTGGAGCGAATTTCCGGGCTGTGAAATATATAATCGAGTTCCCTGTGGGGGTTGCGGCTGGGATAAGAAAATTGACTCTTTACGTTGGCGCTGGCCAAGCCGCTGGCGGCGAGAAAAAGCTGTAGTTCGCGGTCGCCCCACAGAGCATTGAAATCGCCAGCCACGATGACCGGCTTGTCGCAACCGGCAATGAGGGCATGCAAATCGTTGAGTTGATACTGACGGTGGCGGAATTTGAGCGACAGGTGGACGAGAAAGACGGTGACCTCCTGCAGTTCAACCTCGATGACGAGGCGCTTTACGCCTTCGTTAAAAAAATGATACCGACGGGCGACAATCGGAAGACCGCTCAGAATCGCATTGCCCTGTTTATTCAGCACCGGGACCTTCCGTGCCATCGACGCCTCGGCGTACTTGGATTTGCAGACCACCTGGTGGTTCAGCTCCCGCGCAATCGTTTCGGCCTGATTGAACTTCTCGACCCGGTAAGAACCGAAATCCACCTCTATCAACCCGACGATGTCCGGGTTAACAGATTTGATGAAGTCGACGATTTTTCCGAAATGGCCGTTGGTGGGTTTGAGGTACCCGCTGTAGGGCACCGGAAGGTGAAAACGCCTTCCAATGCCGGCTCCGTATCGGATGTTGTACACAATCATTCGCATCAGAATCTAATTTCCTTATAGATTTTAGTTCTCATAGTGATCATTCCGATGAGGTTTTTCAAGGGCAACTTGGTTGACGCCGAGGAAAATATGCCTACAATTCGACAAAAAACAGTTCAAGATATCGAAAAATTTAAGAAAACAGCGTCGGGCAATTTCAAAAACCTTTTTCCCCCCGAACAATCCTTGCGGGCCTCAAGCGCCAGTGTGCAACCGGATTCTGAATGTCACGCATAAACAGGAGTGCTACACCGGCAACGTGTGAGGCTATTTTCCGTCCATAAATGGCCCTTTTCCGCAATTTCCCGCCTGCTTCGGGACAGATCGGCGTTCAATCACGCCTTGGGCGTGACAGGTCTGGAATCGCTTGTGCGGCGTACATGAGCACTACTCCGCGCAATGCCGCCGATTTCCTTGAACTTGCACAAAACTGCTTATTTCTGGATCGGAAATTAATCAGTGCCCTTAATGAAACCGTGGATGGGCACAAGGCTATTTTGGGGTAGGCCCTAATGCCCGGGAAAGTTGGTCGAACCTTTTTTTTTGCCTGTCGCGGAAGGTTGCCAGCTCGCTCGGAAGTGGGTGCCCCGTGGGAACCAACCGGGAAATCCTCTCGAGACGACGATCCATCTCGGTAGCGTAAACCCGGCCGTTTTCGATGAACGCGGGTTTTGCCCCATCGGACTCCATTCTTTGACAGGCCTCGTAGGTCCCGTAATAGGCCTCGTTGAAAAGGACAAGTTCCCTGGCGCTTTCTGTTCCGTATAAACTGCAGAGGACCTTCCACAGGGCCAGCTCCGGGTTGTAGGCCGCGGTGTTCCACTCGTAATCGGCCACGGTCGCGAATTTTATCTTGTACACTTCGCTGTACGCATTTGCGTTGGTGTACATGTGCCGACCGTCGTTGTAGTTCTGAAAATCCGCGGGTCTGTCGTTATCGAAAGGCTCAAAGAGGTTGCACATCCTCACTTTGCCCGGATAGTAGGTCGTGTACCCGCCGTATCTTTTCGTTTCGAGGTTTCTGGCATACAGCGTATTGTCCCATATCATGGGCCATCTTCCGATCAGGGTGCCGTAGCGGTGCAGGTCGGCCATATCGACCGACAGCGACCGCACCGTCGGCCCCGTCCAGACGATCGCGACATCGCGAGGAATTTGTGATGTCAGCTCATTGAAATACACTTCGGCTTTTCCTTCGCCGCGATCGATAAATTCATTGGCATACCAGGGCGGACAAAACTCGATCCGGGTGCCCGGGTAGGCCCTATCGACCCATTGCTTCAAACTGTTGATGACATGCGCCTGCGCATTTTGAAGATTGCCGAAACGGTTTTGGTCTTGCGTCGTGTAAAGACCGTAATTTTTTCGGTTCCCGCCGCTGTGCGGCACCGAATCGTCCGCCTGGAGCATGATTGTATCGGCACCGGCATCCAGACCGGTTTTAAAAAAGTCCTTGAGCAGGTTGACGCTTTCCGGGCGGCTGTGCGTCCAAAAGTTTCGTGCCTGGTCATCGAGATCGTCGACCGACGGCTCGAATCCGAGATGAGAATATGGATTCACCATGAGCGCCAGGCTCATCACTCCGGTTTCCCGGCATTTTCTGCCGGCCTCTTCGACACCCTTTCGAAAGAGGCCGTCGATAATATGCCAATCAGCATTCGTCCGGTTGTGACCGCAGTAAACCTTGTTGAGCTTGTAAAGGCTCATCCGTTCGATCGCATCGAGATCATGGCGCAGTTCGGCGGCACTCCGCCAGTTTTTAAGACAATAAGAGCGTCCTAAAAAGGCGGGAAAATCGACAATCGTGGCGTTGTGATAAATGCATTTTTCTTCTTCGAGGAGTTGAACCGACGTGGCGGCGGCATTAAAAGTTCCTACGGGCGTCTCACCGAGCAAGAAAACGACCAGCGCATCGCCGAGCGGCTTTGATCTTATGACGTATCCCTGCGATTTTTCTTCGATGCCGTACAGCGGAAGATCGGGCCATGCCTGGCGATAGAGTTTATTTCGGCCGATACTGAAAACCAGCCGTTCGCCACGAACATCATCCGAACTAAAATCGCTGACGACCCGGACATGTCTATCCACAGGTGTTTCAGCCGGCATAACCTTGTGCATGACCGCGTTCAGTTTATGTTGCAGTATTCTTGCCGCCGTTTGCTCGGCCGTTGCCGGATTCTCGGGAAGTACGATAATCGGCGGGCTCGATCCGGGGTCTTGGGGGTCGAAATAGATAACATCGTCTAACGGCTCGAGGCTCCTGGGCGTCGGAATGATTTTATCGGCCGCTGTTAGCTGCCGTCCGAAATAGGGCCGCATGCGTTCCAGGGTCGAAAAATTCCATTTCGAATATCGATAGACGATATTGTCAATCCACAAGGTTCCCCTGCCCTTCAAACCGAAAAATAAACGGACAAAACGGGTTCCTTCGGGAAGGTCTCCTTCAGAAAAAGGGTAGTTGTAGGTTCGGCCGCGTACCGTTGCCCAGGAAAAGTCGTCAATCCTCCAGAAATTCGCAAACGCATAATTTTTGTTCGAGTTGTCGATGGTGCTTCCGGTGACCGGGTTGAGGTAAGCCGGGTTGATCTTTTTTTTCTGCGCATCGAAGAAAATCGTCTTCACAACCAGGGCATCATAAAGCCGAAAGCCCAGTCTGGCGTTATGGCCCGTAATGTTCTTCAGCTTGACATCGTAAGTAAAGTCATAGTTTCCCGGGATCACGGGAATAAAGTCGCTGATGATCCCCTCCGCCTCATCCAGTTCACCGGCACTTCTTTTGACAATTTTGACGGCGTGCCGGCCGTCGGCAACCTCTTCAGGCGCATAGCGTCCCGATGCGGCATCGACCCATTCAACACTGCGGCCGACCGTAATCCAATGCTGAGTGTTGTCGGCATCTCCTGTTGCCGGCTCACTCTCCTCGAAAGAGGGATCGGCGACAAGGTTGCCCTTTTCGAACTGCGCCAGCCGAATTTTGTATGGAATGTTCAAGGGTTCCAAACTGGACCACCGAGCGCCACCGATATCCCTCTGCGTGTGTTTCACAGTCGAACAGGCGCCCAGCAACACAGATGCGCTCAACAAAACGGCCGTCACGCTTTTCAGCCGGTAGGCCAAATCGATATCTCTCACGGGATCACGCAGGCTTTCTCGCATCAATGATTATTCACCGCCCGTCAGAATTCGTCTGGCGGTCCAGAAATGCCGTTTCCAGTAGATCGGATCTATAGATGAGATGATTACGCCTTGACTCTTGGAAGCGTGAACAAATTGACCCTCGCGCAAGTATATTCCGACGTGGCGGGGGGTGTCGGGCGGCTTGAAGAAGACGAGATCGCCGGCCCGCATGTCTTGGAATATTTTAACACAAGCATGCCCGCGGCGCAAAGCATTACGCCTGGTCCTTCTGCGGGCGGGCACACGTACGTGGAACAATCGATTGCGCCGATCGACACCCTGATCGCATAAAAGGCCTTATCTATCGTTCGTTTTTCTCCAGTCTCTTCCGCTGCATCGCCCGGTCCTCTTCGGCCAGCTCGGTTAAAAGCGCCGCCAGGGTCCAGTTTTCCGAAACCGGTGTCACTGTGGCCCAGAGCTGGCGGGGAAGCCCGGCCTGGCGAAAGGCGGTCATGAGGGTGTGAACTTCGCTTTGCAGGAATCCGGACATGATAATCGCCCGGTGCATGGTCGAGGAATGCCCCATCCCCGCGCGACTCTCTGAAGAGAACACCGCTTTGAGTGTTCTTGCCAGATCCTTCTCCATGGCAAAGATATAAGGCCGGTCGTTGAAACCGATTTGATCCAGGGCATCCGCCAGCGGCGCGTGTTCTGCGGGGGGAAAGCCGCAAATTAAAAGTCCCTTTGGACCATACATCCGTTTCTCTGATGATGCCATTTTTTGAAAAGTGCCTTCGTTCATATCGAATCCTTCACCTCTAAAGACTGTTGATCCAAGAGTACCGGCCAATCGCCGCAGCGTCTCTCTATCCATTTAAGAAAGCCGAATTTCTGTCGAGCACGCTTTCACATTGATCCCGCGATACGGTTTGTGTATACTGACTACCTTATCAAAGCGCGGGAGGGGACAATGATCACCGTCAGAGATATCATGACCAAGGACCTGATTACCGTCACTCCGGACATGAATATTTCCAAAGCGGCCAAGATCCTACTCGAAAACCGGATCAACGGAGCACCGGTAGTGGACGACAACGGCAGCCTGGTGGGCATCCTCTGTCAGAGCGATTTGATCGCCCAGCAGAAAAAGCTCCCGATACCGACCCTTTTCACCTTGCTGGACGGCATCATTCAGCTCACCTCCAATAAACAGATCGAAAAGCAGATCCGCAAGATCGCCGCCTTAACGGTTTCGGAGGCCATGACGCCCAAGGTTGTCAGCGTTCATCCGGACACTGAGATCGAAACAGTCGCGGCCTTGATGGTCGACAGCAATTTTCACACCCTTCCGGTGGTGGAGGGATCCCGCCTGGTGGGCGTCATCGGCAAAGAGGATGTTCTACGCACCCTTCTGCCCCCCATAGAAGGCAATTGATATCCTGATCGTTTCACGTGCCCATCAACCGGGTGTTTTCCATCATTGCCAACGCCATTTGGCATTCGGCACTAAACGCTCATGTCCCTTTGAGTCGCCACGGCGCATGAAGCTGCATCTGAACTCATTATTTGATGACCGGACCCTATGCCGATACCGCATGAAAGGCACAACCTTGGTGTCTCAAAAACCGAACCCCTTGTTTGATGACGGGCCTGGGCCGGGCTTAGACCCCGTTGACGGCAAGTTTCAGCCGCCTTTCGAAACCGTTCATCCGGGTGGAGGTGCCCACCTTTTTCCTGTATAATATTCTATTATCGTTTTAAAGAACAGCTATGCACCGTAGCGCCGTCGTCACTTCACCATCCTCAACCGATACGTCTTCTGCAGCTTTTCCCAGAGTTTTCTGATGATCAGCGGTCCGACCTCGTCCTGATGCAACTGCGGATCTCCTGCAACCGTTCTGCAAGACGCCAAAAGCGCCGCATTGTCATCCCAAAGCCCGAAATCATCGCGAATGTGGGTCATGAATGCCGGGTACAAGGACAGAAGGTCTTCTTTCGCCATGTTGCCGATTTTGGTGCGTTCCTTGAACGGCAATTCGGCAATGAGCCGGTTCACGGCATCATCGAGTGCTTGCGGCCGTTCTGAAGGATGCCGCATCCGCCGTATCTTGAGCAGTAAAACAGCATTGTTCAGGACCTCGAACACGGCGTCGTAAAGCACCGGATCCTCACTGGCTCTCGATCCGGCCACGTTCAAAACCGCAATGTGGTTTTCCACGATCCAGTTGACGATCGTATACAAAACATCGTCGCCGCGAAGCACGTCGAGATCGATGTGAAGATGGGGTTTTCCGTTCTTGAGGGCGTATTCCCTGGTCAATCTTGATCCGCCTTTGAGCTCGCCGTGCGTAATGATCAGCGTTCCGTCGGAATCGGCCACATTCGCCTCGGTCCTGGCCGGATAGCTCTCGGTTGGCATTTCCTTGAGCTGATAGTGCGCGGGCACCGGTCCGTCCTCGGCCTTTCTGCTCTTTGGCACCCAACCGCCGTGCGGTATCTGCAAGTTGATGGCGACGTCAAGGGCCGCGCGGTCGGCTCCGGTCTGGCCACCGGATATGATTTTCTTGATCATGGCGCTTTCTTTTTCTGTTACGCCCGTTTCACTTTTTCCAATCCAGACATTTAATGCGCTCAATCCGTCTTGATTTTTAAAGTTTGAGCCTTTTCGGGATTGTCAACCTGGCCCCACCTGCGGCGGGGCGTCAATTGTCGCTCCGCATAGCCAAGTGATCATCTTCTCCAACAATTCGCTAACGGCAACCTCCACAATCCCTCAAATCTGATTTACTTAAACCAATCCGGAAAATTTTGCAAAGCCGGTTGGGAAACATCATCGCGAGATCGATTCTACTGTGGTTATACACGAATCTATCGTGAACATTGACGAATGGAAACCCTCCGCTGCAGCTTGACTTCCCTGATGGCTTAAATTAGATATGGTACAGGAAATTATACGCTCGGGGTGGCGAAAACGCCTGAGATCATACCCGTTGAACCTGATCTGGATAATGCCAGCGAAGGGAACGATGTGATAGCTTTTATGGTGTGAGAAGTTAGAGAGGCCGTTTCCGCTGGGATCGGCCTTTATTATTTTCCCGGAGTCACAATCAACAATCAAAAAAGGAATCCCCCATGAAGACCAGAGATGTCGCCCGCGCCGCCATCCTTGTGGCCGTCGCCGTGGCCCTGTCGCCGTTTTTCATTCCCGTGGGTATTACCAAATGTTTTCCCGCCCAGCACATGATCAACGTCATTGCGGCCGTCATGCTCGGACCGACTTACGCCATCTGCATCGCCTTTATCGCCGCGGTTCTGCGCAACCTATTGGGTCTCGGCACCCTGCTGGCTTTTCCGGGCGGTATGATAGGAGCCTTGCTGGCCGGTCTGGCATACCAGGCTTTTAAAAACATGTACCTGGCAGGATTGGGGGAGGTCATCGGGACCGGACTCTTCGGCGCAATGGCCAGCGCCTGGCTGATAGGACCCGTTTTGATGGGAAAATCGATGGCCCTCGGCACCTTGATTATCGCGTTCAGCATCAGCACACTCGGGGGGACGGCTCTCGGGCTCATCGTATTGAATATACTGCGTCGGGGGGAATTTGGCAGCCTACGTCGAATTGAATCGGGTAAGCTACCGGTACCCCGGTGCCCCCCGGACACTCAAAGAAATCGACTTGACCATCCCGGCTGGTGAGCCTACAGCCGTTTTCGGTGCCAGCGGATCGGGAAAATCGACCCTTGCATACCTTTTCAACGGTCTCATCCCACACTTTTTTGGTGGTCTGCTTGAAGGCACGGTCGTCGTCGCCGGAAACCCCACCAGGAATACGATGGTGAGCGAACTGTTTTCCCACGTCGGATTGGTCCTCCAAAACACGGATGCCCAGCTGTTCAGTGCGACGGTGGAAGATGACATCGCCTTCGGATTGGAAAGCCTCGGATATCCTGCAATAGACATCCGAAAGCGCACCCACCGCATATCGGAAGCGCTGGGGATTACCCATTTGCTCCACCGCTCGCCGGAAACGCTTTCCGGCGGCGAGAAGCGCCTGGCGGCCATCGCCACGGTGCTCTGCCTCGACCCGGCGCTGCTCGTTTTAGACGAACCGTTTGCCGGTTTAGATCACAGGGGAACCCGGATCGTGAGTGACTTGTTGCGACAGATTCAGCGGCAC
Source organism: Desulfobacterales bacterium (assembly GCA_049666885.1). Lineage (GTDB taxonomy): Bacteria > Desulfobacterota > Desulfobacteria > Desulfobacterales > SG8-13 > JARFQH01. The sequence continues at coordinate 3,149 of JBATHN010000776.1, read as the reverse complement.
GGGAAAAATCTGATTCTCATCGAGCACCGCTCCAAACCATTTTTCATGGCGGCCGATCGTTGCATCATCATCGACAAGGGTGCCGTAAGCTTTGACGGAAAGCCGGCCGAGGCATCCGGCGTTCTTTTGGATTTGCACCTCATGCCTCGCTATTCCGAGCGGAGGATCCGCACGCGCTCCCGATCCGACGAACCCGTTCTTGTCGTCAAAGACCTTTCCTGCCGAATCGAAGGCCGGGATGTCCTCAGTGACATTTCGCTCAGCCTCACTCGCGGCGAGGCCGTGGCGATTGTTGGTGAAAACGGTGCGGGCAAGACCACTCTGATAAAACATTTCAACGGTCTGTACCAACCCACGACCGGCGAAGTTTCCTTCAAGGGAAGATGCATTCGAAGCCTCCATCCATCGGCAAGGGCGGTCGCTGTAGGCGTGTGCTTTCAAAATCCCAACGACCAGTTTTTCGAAGCCGATGTGCGCAAGGAAATTCTGGCCGGTCCGAAACGATTGGGAAAATACGACCGGAAGTGGTTTGAACAGATCTGTGACACGTTGTGCCTTCACCTGCTCCTCGACCGATCCCCCTACCGGCTGAGCGAGGGAGAAAAACGGCGCCTGGCCCTGGCCTCGATTCTGATAATGCGCCCTGAAGTCCTGGTACTGGATGAACCGACCGCCTTACAGGACGGACGTTTCAAGGAGACCCTGGTCCATATATGTGCTTCCATTTCGGCGATGGGCACCACTGTGGTGGAGGTCACCCATGATCTCGATTTTGCCCGCGCTTCGGCAGACCGGTGGGTCGTCATGCATGCCGGACGGATTGCAGCGGACGGCGCGCCTGAAGAAATGTGTGAGAAGCACCTTTCCATACTCGAAGATGCCAGCGATAGACCGCCCCGGTCTGTCTCTGGTTGCGTATAAACCGATAGAATCTCCGGTTGGATCATGGCAAATCTCGACCCCAGAACAAGACTGGCTTTTCTGGCCGCAGCCGTCGGGGCGGTTCTGGTGACGCGTCGTCCGGAAACCCTGGCTGCCGAAAGCCTTTTGCTGCTTGGCGGCGTCGTCTTGCTGAAAGCCGATCGCCGCCTCGGTCATCTCCGGCATCTCTTCGGCCCCATGATCGCGCTGGTGTTTGTGACCGGTCTCGTTTTCTTCGACCTGCAAACGGCACTTACGTTGGCGGCACGGCTGTTCAACCTTTTGGCCGTTTCCTTTGTCTGCTTTCAGACCATCGATCCGGAAGAAATGGCCGGCGCCTTGCGAAAACTCGGTATCCCCTTCGGTCTCGTCTTCATTCTGTCCGCCGGTTTGCGCTATGTGCCGCTGATCGGACGCAAAATCCGTAATATATTAGACGCTCAGCAGGCCCGCGGAATCGATCTGAGGCCGAGAATCAAGAACATTTCCAATTTCGCGGCGCTTCTGACACCCCTGGTGGTGCAGGCGTTCGTACTTTCCGACGAACTGGCGTTGGCCATGGAATCACGCGGTTTCGGGTGTAAGAACCGTTCTTCACGCAGGACCTATCGTCTCCGGCCGATCGACTACATCCTAATGGGGGCGTCTTTAGGCGGGCTTTGCCTGCTTGCCTGGTGGGAAAGGGGATAGGATCGTTTCCAGCTGCTGAAAGGCGGCCACCGGATCTGGGGCACGGTTGATTCCGGAAATGACGGCGCAATAGCGCACACCGGTATCATAGACTTGCCAGATGTTCCGTTTCGAAATGCCGCCAATAGCCACCACGGGAACATTCACGGCCGCCACCACGGCGCTCAAGCCTTCAAGGCCAATCACCTCGGCATCCGGTTTGGTCGATGTCGCCGCAACAGAACCGGCGCCGACATAAGTGGCCCCCCTTCCTTGCGCAGCCAACGCCAGTTCGGGATGACGGGCCGACACACCCACAATCATCTCCGCCGGCACGCGTCGGATTAAGCGCTCGCAGTCTTCGTCCTGCTGGCCGACGTGAACCCCGTCGGCACCTATTTCCAGGGCAATGTCCACTCGGTCGTTGATGATCAACACGGCGTCCTCATGGCGTCGAGTTCGTCCGAGCATCTCCCTTGCCATCCGCCGGAAACAATCGTCATCCAAGGTTTTGTTGCGCAGCTGAATCACCCGGGCTCCTGCATCCAGCAGCGCTGCGCACAGATCAAGGGAATCGGCAAAACAATAGATTCGGCTGGCACTGCGTAAAAATATCTCCTTTGGTGTTGATCTTGACATCATCATGTCGAATCAGCTGAAGTGGAGGATATCTTCGTGTCTTGAAAGCTAAGGGTCAAGGTTTCGTGCCTTCAGATGACGGGGCGAGTTCCCTGACACGGTGCGAAACTTCGGCCGTAAGCCGGTAGATGCGTTCGGCCTGGTCTGCCGTGAGCAGACCGGCGCCGCAAGCGGGCGTGATCATGCTTTGCCGCAGCACAAACGCCCTGTCCGGACCTTTCAGGAAAAGTTGGTCCCAAAGGCCGTTAAGTCGTCGCAAAAGAGACGCGCCCGATTCACGGAACGGATCGTCCAGTGTCGGCACAATCCCCCAGGCAACGACACCGCCGCGCTCAATGAAAGCTTTCAGCTGTGCGGCATACGGAATGAGGGAGGCGCCGAAGCGATAGGCGTCCAGGCTGAGAATCTGGACTTGAGATTCCATCAGCAGCGACCAGTCGACGGCCTCACAGGAATGGATCCCGGTGACCGCCCCCTCCGATCGGATCGCCGTAAAAATGAAATTCAGATCTTCCAGGATTGTCTCCCGGCTGAGGGCGAGGTGGAGCCGTGATCCACACGCGCTGATGGCTGGATCGTCTACGAAGATAATCGGGGTGCGGCCGAGATCGGCCAGAGCCGCGGCCTGGCAGCGGGCATTCAGTGCCAGTGTCCGCACGATGGTGTCACGCAGGTCCCCCTTGTAGTAAGCCGGGCGGCCTTCTTCATCTTTCAGTTCGAGAGCAACCGTCAGCGGGCCGGCAATTTGGCCCTTTAGAAATCGGGCGCGGTCGAGGTCCTCGGACCGCATCCGGGAGAGAAAGGCGTGAAAACCGGCGGCCGCTTCCGGCGACGGCAGAAAAGAGCGCCGGCATTCGGGGTTGCCCTCTTCGGCTGGCAAACAGGTGGTGTAAAAGTCGGTCAGGCACTCGGCGCTGGTG
>JBATHN010000775.1:0-2756 GCA_049666885.1 Desulfobacterales bacterium | reverse complement strand
CCTCTGCAGCGGTTTGGTCGGCCAACAGCCGGGCCTTCGCGGCAACGCGGTCGGCTTCGCGTCGGAGCCGATCGGATACGGCGTCCGCCTGCTGCAGGTCCGCCTCGAAAGCTTCGGCAAGGTTTCTTGACCCCCGCGTCGCGGAGACATAGGCCTTCAGCTCGTCCTCGGACACCTGTGCTTCGTTCAGTCTTCGCAGGATGATCTGCCAGCCGCGGTCGCGCTTTTCACGGGCCTTCTGCAGGTCTTCTTCCGTGGGCACTTCCCGTTCCAGCCGGTGGGCCTCGACCTGCCGCTCCACCTCCTGGAGGCGTCTGCGTGTTTTACCGATATCTCCCCTCAGATCGTCGATATGCCGCTCGAGAACGTCGAAGCGATCTTCGAACGCCATAACAGTATCCGCCGACGGTGCCGCCAGGCCCTCCAAATCATCGGTATTATGGTGCCCCAATTCCAGCCTGGACTGCTCGAGCGCAATGGTTTTTCTTGCGGTTATTATGTCGAGCTGCTCGGCTCGGTTGTGCTTTTCGAGCGGTCCGAACTCGGCGGCTTGCGCCAGCGCCGCTCGCAGCCCCTCTACCGCAGGTGGGGTATCGAGGGCCCCGATGTCCTTTTTGATGTCGGTGATCTCACGGGACAGTGCCGGCAGTTTATCGCGCGCATCTTCGATTCGGGTTATGATCCGTTCGTACTGGGTGCCCAATTCCTGAATCTTTACCGCTTCATTTTTTTTTATCCGCAGCTTTTCAGCTTGTTCTAAAGTGAGATCCTCGTGCAGGCTGCGCAGGATCTCTTTGGCCTCTCCCAGCAAGGTGTTGCGACGTGTCTCCAGCGCCAGCCGGTCCTTGGCCGCTTTACGCTGGCTGCCCAACTCGCGGTAAATCTCCTCGATCGGCTCGGCACAGTCCAGAAGGTCTGAGTCGATATCCAGTACGGCAATGGCCTGCTCGTGCGCCGCCATGTTCTTCACCGCTCGGTCCCTGCCGGTTTCGGCGATTCCGATCTTCACGAGCAGTTCCTGCCGTTCTTCCGCGAATTCTTCGGGCAATAGAACGGCATTGCCGTAGGTTGCAAGATCGCCGGCCAGCTCCCGGCGTTCGGCAATGAGCGGCAGGGCTTCCCAGATGCGCCGCAATCGATTCAAGTCTCTCAGCAGGACGATCAGCTCATCTTCGACGGCTTTCTTTTTATTCAAGGCCGCCTGCAAGGCCTCATCGTGCCGGACCCACTCCTGACCCGGCAGCTGGGCCTCCCGCAGTTCCCTGCGGTTACGGCTCAACCGACCCAAGGCAGCGTTGATTTTCGGCTTCTGCCCGGAAGGTCGAAACAGCGCATCGGCTTGCAACTGCAAGTCGTTCTGAATCTCCGTCAAATTGACGATCCCCGATCCGGCTGCAAAAACCAGTTGCCCCGAATCACCGCCCCCCTGAACGATATTGCGGCCGCCCCGAACCAGGTCATCGTAGCCCACTCCGAACATGGTAGCGAAAAGGTCGACATCGACCCCGCTCAAGAGCCTTTTCAGTTCGGCTTCCTCCACGACGGACGTATCGTCGGCAGCCCGCAGGGTGTGGCCGCGCCCCTTGCGCCGTATGACCTCAAGGGCATAACCCTCGTGGTTTCGAATGGTTGCGCCGATACGCATCTTGGCATATGGGTGAATAAAGTTGTCCGCCGATCGCTCGGGAATGCCGTAGAGCATGTGCCGCAGGGCGCGCAGCGCCGAACTCTTGCCGGCCTCGTTTAGGCCGTAGACGAGATGGCAACCCTCTCGGCCCTTGCTCAGGTCGAGGTCGACATCGGTAAACGGCCCGTATGCAATCAACCGCAGCGCATCGATTCTCATTCGGACGTTCCCTTTTTGAGCAGGCGCCGAATGAGCATCGGCCGCGCCTGGTCCAGCATTTCCTTCAGCCAGTCGGGATCATCGAACCTTACTGCGTCCGCACCTTCTTTGAGTTCACGGGGGAGTTTTTTTCCCAAGTCTGACAGCTCTGTTGCCAGTCGGACGCGGGATTCGGGTTCGGCGGCCAACTCGTCAAACAGTTTCAACAGCTCGTCGATAGCCCCTTCGGCGTGCTTGAGGCGTTTTACAGAAGCCGGTGCCGTGAGCTTGAAGTTGACTTTTTCCACCCAGACCCTTCCGTTGCCGATCTCCAGTGCCGATGAGCGGATCTCGTTCGACCAGCGTTCCAGATCGGCCAGGACCTCATCGCAGGCCTGGGTTTCGCCCTCGATGTGAACACGAACCGCCATGGGCAAGCCCTCGTTTTCATCCAGCAATTCCACGAGGCGCCGGCCGAAAAGGTCCACTATGTCGTATCCGCTCTCCGAACCGGCCGCCACCACATCGGTAGCCACCCAACGTACCACATCGGTCGGCTTAAATTCGACTTCGACCCGGGAGTTGTCGTCCACACTCACCAACATGCATCCCTTGGGACCCGTCTCCCGGGCATGCCGGCCCTGCGGATTACCCGAAAAAACGATCGGCGGCTCCTCCAGTACCCTCTCGCTCTGGTGAACGTGACCGAGCGCCCAGTAGTCGTAGCCCTTGTTTCTCAATCCCTCGGGTGAGCAGGGGGCGTAAGGTTCGTGGCCTTCGCGGCCGGTGAGACACGAGTGCAGGAGCCCGATATTGAAAAAACCGCTGTCCGCCTTCGGATAACCGGCCGACAAGTCCTTTTTGACGACCGGTGCCGCAAAACTCTGCCCGTGTACCGCCACGTTGATCTCCTGCATCCGAAAAGTGGCGG
>JBATHN010000774.1:0-2473 GCA_049666885.1 Desulfobacterales bacterium | reverse complement strand
GGCGATATTCTGTTCCAAATGACTGCGGCGCGTCGTTCCCGGAATCGGTACGATATCCTTCCCCTGCGCCAACACCCATGCAAGGGCCAGTTGGCCGGCGGTAACCCCTTTGCCGGCAGCCATCTGTTTAACCCGTTCGACCAGTTCCAGGTTTTTTGCGAAGTTTTCCCCCTGAAACCGCGGCGAATGACGACGATAGTCATCGGCGGCCAGATCCTCGTAACGTTTGAAACGTCCGGTTAAAAAACCACGCCCCAGCGGGCTGTATGGCACCAGGCCGATTCCCAGTTCCCGCAGGGTCGACAGGATTTCGGCCTCAGGTTCCCGGCTCCACAAGGAGTATTCCGTTTGCAGGGCGCTGATCGGGTGGACCGCGTACGCCCGCCGGATGGTTTGTGGTCCGGCTTCCGAAAGACCGAGATAGCGCACCTTGCCGGCCGTCACCAGTTCCGCCATCGCTCCCACGGTTTCCTCGATGGGCACGTCGGGATCCACTCGATGCTGATAGTACAGGTCGATATGATCCACTCCCAAGCGGCGCAGCGAGGCGTCACAAGCCGTCTTCACGTAATCCGGTCGGCCGTTGACCCCGCGAAAGGAGGCGTCGCCGGTGCGCACGATTCCAAATTTAGTCGCCAGAGCGACTGTGTCCCGTCGGTCGCGAATGGCTTTGCCGACCAGTTCTTCGTTCTTGAATGGTCCATACATGTCGGCGGTATCGAGCAGACTGACCCCCGCATCGAGCGCCTGATGAATGGTGGCGACAGACTCTTTTTCATCGGCGGTTCCGTAGAACTCCGACATTCCCATACAGCCGAGGCCGATGGCGGATACGACCAACCCCTGTTTTCCCAACTGGCGCTGTTCCATTGCCTTACCTCCCTTTTGCGGTTTGGTCTCAATCGACAGGCGATATTTAGACAGGTGCATCTCACCGCAAATCAAGTTGGCTCTGCGCAATTAAGTCTGATGAGCTCTTGGGTGCAACACACCGGGCATTGTTCGGCTTCAGGGAAACCTGCAGATTTATGCTAACGTTTTTATAATAATTGTCAATCCGCAGTTTGCAAAGGCGTGGGCGACCGCTTGCGCTCTTTGGGGTCGCCTGGAATGATGGTCGTCGAGACGGGATCTGCTGCGTCAACGGCGTCATCCAGCATGTCTGCCGAACGGCGCCGCCCCGGACGAGATTTTTTGGGGCTTCCGGTTATTGCGACTTTTTGGACAGGCTTTCATCCTGTGATAGCGCCGGTAGCGGCTTTGGTTGCAGCAGACGCAGCTGTTTGAGGTTTTTAGAGAGCATTGCCCCAGCGCCATAGCACACATACAACCAATGCCCGCAAGGCAGTCAAACGGCAGCGGCCTTTTTTAACCGGACCTGTGATGGGGTTCGGACCGCTTGGCGCCGAGTTCCGTGCCGTATGAGACCGCAACAACCGTCGGCGGCCTGCCGGGTCACTGGTTGTTGCAAACAGAAGGTCGCAAAAAACCGGATGGGCCAAAAACTCGAAACGGATCTAAAACCTTGCCTAAACTTATCGGTTCCAGGGTTTAAGGGCTTTTCAACCCAGAACGGTGAATCACGCCTGGGCGGGAAACCGCTCAACCTATGTCTTATTATGCTACAGTGCCGGAGACTCACAGCTGGTGGTCAAAACGTCGATGTATTCATTCTGACCTTTATGCAGTCGGCTCATCTCGATGAGAACACCGGCGATCTGAGCCAGAGCCTGAACGAAATTCACATCGTCCAGGGTAAATTCCCATTTCTCGGCGGTATAAACCCGGATGGCGCCGATGGCCGCATCACCGACAAAGATGGGCACGGAAAGAATGGAAGCGATGCCCTCTTTTTTGGCTGCCCCCGGATATTGGATTCGGGGATCATCGCTGACATCATAAACCGCTACCGGGCCGTCTTTAAGGGAATCGGCAATAGAGCTCAGAGCGCTCACTGTTCCCTTGTTCAGATACTCCGTGCTCAATCCTGTCGAAGCGGCCACTTCCAAATCTTTTGATTGTTGATTGATCAGAAACAACGCGCATCCCTTTACGCCCAGCGCTGATTTGATGCTCTCAACCGTCTCTTGAATGATTTTCTCCGGGTCCTTCGATCTCGATAGGGACCGGGTAACCTTGATGAGCGTCTCATAATTGAGCGTCAAGTTTCTCATCTTTCCCTCCTTATTATTGGTATTCGGTTATCCGAATTCATAGTAAGCGTTCACAGGGCACCGCATCTGCTAGGCACTTGAAGTACAAAAGGTCGTCTGCGCACCCGACGCCTTGCATCTGTGGCACCCTGTAAACGCTTACAATTAGATGGTTTATAGCGCATCGGACTTTGCAACCCTGAGAACGGTTACAATTCATGCTCTGGAAGCGTAGAAAAAACGTCAAAACCACATGCGATGACTCCAGATTTCCTGCTCCAGACTCTTTTTATCCTCTTGAAGCATCATGTGCATCGATG
>JBATHN010000773.1:0-2340 GCA_049666885.1 Desulfobacterales bacterium | reverse complement strand
GAAAGTCCCCGTTTGACCTCGCGGCCCACGATGGGTTCATCGTCGATAACGGCGATTCTGAAGCGCTCCATCCGATCACCCCTGGACATTCAATCTGTCGGAGAGCGGCAGAAAAATGGAAAAGCAGGTGCCCTGCCCGGGCTGGCTCTGCACTTCCATGCGGCCCCCGTTCTTCTTGATGATGTTGTAGCTCACCGAAAGGCCAAGTCCGGTTCCCAAGCCCTCTTTTTTGGTGGTGAAAAAGGGATCGAAAATCTGGTTCATGTATTCCGACGGAATTCCGGGTCCGTTGTCCGCCACGTCGATCCGTACTTCGGAGGGGATTTCCGCCGGACCGACCATCACCTTAAGCTCACCACCGCTTTCCATGGCTTGGATGCTGTTCATGAACAGGTTGAGCAAAACCTGCTGCAAGCCGCCGCGGTCCAGGCGGGCATTGTGTTGTCCGCCTATGACTTCTTTTAAGAACTTGATATTATTCAGTTTCAGCTCGTTGTTAACCAGCCGCGCAGTTTTATCGACAATCTCTTCCAGATTGACCTCTTCCGCCCTTGGATGGCTGGCCCGTGAAAACTCGAGCAGGTTCTTGACGATTTCACTGGTTCGATCGGCCTGATCCATGGCTTCCTGGTAAAGGCGCCGGCGCTCGGCCGGGTCCATCTCTTCCCCATCTTCGAGCAGCGATTCCATGATCAGCGACAGATTGTTGACCGGGTTGTTGATTTCGTGGGCGATCCCGGCGGTCAAGGTACCGATCGAGGCGATCTTGCGGGACTGGATCAACTGCTCCTGCCGTTTTTCCAACTCGGCCATCATGCGGTTGATGGCAGCCACCAGACGGTGGATTTCATTGCGGCTATCGCCCCCATACGCGGTAATGCGTTGGTAAGCGCCTTGGGCCACGGCCTCGGATTCACGGGTGATCCGGGCCAGGGGCCGAATGACCTTTTCACCGATCATATAAATGACGAATCCCAGCAGCAACACCAGCAGAAGCAGGCTGATCAGGGGTAACGGAATCATCTGTTGGATGAGGCGGTCGATTGCTCTGCGTTCGGCCGTGACCAGCTGATCGGCCAGGATGAGCAGGTTCTGACCGTTGCCGCGGATCTGCTCCTGCAGTTCGGTACACCCCCCTTTGTCACAGGAAGCCTGCCGTAGGCGGGCCATCAACGTTGCGTAATCCTGCACGTGTTGGACGAAAAGCGCGTAACTGTCCCGGCCGATCGTTTCCACCAGGCTTTCCTGCTCCCGTTGGAGGGTCAGGGCCAGGTGATTGGTGTAGGTGATGTTTTCTTCATAGCTGAATTCCTGCAGATAGAGGAAGTAGTTCTTCTCGTAGCGTCGCATTTCGAGGATGGCGGAATTCAGTTCATCGGCCAGTTCGAAAAGCTGCATGGAACGCGAGAGACGTCTAAAGTTGTTGTAGTTCACAGCGATGATAACCGCCATGAAGACGAAACAGATCGAAAAGGCCATCATGATCTGCGCGCGAATGGTTTTGGGGATCAGGTTCATGGAGGTCAAGATGAACCTTTTCAAAAAAAAGGTCAAACCCAAAATTTTAAGGGATCTGAAGCGGCGTGCCCTTGCGAAAATCGTGGTGATAAACCTAACTTTTCAGGCGAAGTTTACCAAGGTTTCTCAACCTTTGAAGCCAAATCTGCGGCCAGCTTGCCGAGGTCGTCCGCTTTTTCGAGGCCGGCGAGGAAGGATTGGGGAATGCCCGACAAACCTGTCTGCGCACCTGTAAGGGCGCCGGTGAGAATGGCCCGGGCCTGGTTTTGCCCGCCGCCGTTGACGGCGTGGAGCACGGCCGATTCGAAATCGTTGCGAAACCGGGCCGCAAGGTAATAGGCGGCCGGCAGCTGGTGGTAGATGGCGCAGGGCATGCCGTAGACGATCGACACCTTCCACGCCGGCTCTATGCGGATTTCCGGATCCGCCGCGGCTGTGGCCATGTAGGAAGGCGTAAGCAAGGCGTCCGGTGAAGCGAAGCGGCCCGCACGATTCGGATCGGGATCACCGGAGTGCGGCGGCTGGAGATCGCCGCGGGTCACGGCGTGAAAGGGCAATTCGCCGCTTTTTACAAGCCCCATCAGTATTCCCGACAGTTCCGTGTCGAGGGCACGCCCCTGAACCAGAAGACCCAACACCGCGCCGTAGGCGACCGTCATCGAGACCACGGTGTCATCGATCTGGGTAAGGACGGTGTTCTCGGCGACGGCCGCTGCGAGCCGGGCGGGATCGATCGCGTAGCGGACGGCTATGGCGAGGGTGCGTTCGATGGCCTCGGTGGTGTCCGCGTGGCCGCCGGTTTGTCCCCAGGGCAGTCTCTGC
>JBATHN010000772.1:0-3119 GCA_049666885.1 Desulfobacterales bacterium | reverse complement strand
CGTCAGTCCGCCTTTCATCCGGCGGCCGGGTCGCAAATCCTCTGCCTCGACGATCGGGTTTTCACCATAAAGCGCTTCTGCCGGGAACAGACCCTTTTCGCCGTAACCAACTTTTCCGGCGACGCCCTGATGGTCACTTTGCCTGAGACGAGAGGCAATGGCATTGTCACGGATCTCATCAGCCGCAGGCGGTTTATTTCCGATGCGGTTCCGCTTTCTCCTTACGGCATCCTTTGGCTGAGCCTTTAAACGCCGCGGCCTTCCCCCCTCGCAAACTCTCAGTGTTCGTCCAGAAATGGTAGATTTCGGCCCCGGCCAAGACCGCAGCGATTTTGCAACCGCAGGCGTAGCAGGGCTACGCCGAGGATTGCAAGGAGCGAGAACACCGGCCTGGGCCGAAAGATGCCGTTTATGGGCGGACACTCGCTAATGGTTGGCACCGAAGAAATTGGCTACCAGGTTGTCCAGCTGCCGCTGCAGCATGGCATAGGAGTAGTGCCGGGTGGCCACCGCATAGTTGTGCGACGTCATCTGTACCCACCGGGCCGGCGATTCCAGCACTTCGCGGACTTGACGGACGTTCTTCTTGGTCAGATATCCGTCCATGACGATCAGGTCGAACCCCTTGGGTTCGATGTCCCGCACGAAGATGGCGTAGCGGTTGATGAGCAAGGGCTTCTTGAAATAGACCGCTTCCAGAAAGGCGTTCCCGAAGCCCTCGTAGAGACTGGGGTAAGTGATGAAATCTGCGTGGGCATAGAGTTCCCAGATCGAGTACCCATTCGGGGTGCCCGGAATGCGGGTGCCGATCAGGCGCAGATCCACGCCCCGTTCGGCAGCGTGTTCCTTGAGCCATTCGGCGTACTCGAAGCCCTCATCGCCGGCCTCGTGGGAGATGACGAGTTTGTAGCGCGGGTCGCTGAGCTCATGGACGAGTTCGATGGCATGCTCGATGCCCTTGCGCTGCACGATGCGTGTCGGCTGCAGGATCAGGTGATCTCCGGGGGCGAGGCCGATGTCGCGGCGAAAGGCTTCGGTGTGCTTTTCATCGACCTGCGGCGGGTTCTCGAAGTCGAGCGCATTGGGAATGATCACTGACGAGACACCGGTGCGCAGGGCCAGCTCTTCCTGGGCGGCGGAGTTAATGACAACGTGCTCGATGTTCGGCAGGTTGGGCGGAAAGGCCATTCGAAGGTAATCACCCACCGCGTTGACCGCGAAACGCGTCCGTTCCCAGTAGAAATCATGATGGTGGGCGACGGTCGGAATCTGGGTTTCCGCTATGGTTTCGGCTATGGCCAGCCCTAAAGGCACGTGCATGGGAATGGTCAGTACGTTTTCGGCGACCATCATATTGATCTGGAAGCGCTCGATGAACTTATGCAGCCCCTCTTTCAGAAAGGCCCGGAGGGAATGGATCGCCTCGGTCGTCTCCCTGCGGCGACGCTTATTACCGAATATCTCCGCGTCGATCACCCTGTTTCTCTCATGCTGAAAAAAAGCCTCCGGAACGCACAGGCTCATCTCCGGAGCCCGGTCCAGTTCCCCGGCAAACCAGAAACAGCGGTGTCCACTTTTCTGAAGGGTCTCCGACCACTTGGCGGCCTCCAGGGAAACCCCGTCTGTTCCCGCGAAACGGGTGGATACAAAGCCGATGTTCTTGCCCATAATGCCTCCTGAGCCCTGTCTCTTTTAGCGGTTGACAAACCGCTTTTCATTTTCTATCGCTGAAGAATACCGATCATTGTGTCAAATTGCAAATCGGCGGTTGTCGACACAGCAATTCTCGGTGAAAACAAAAATTTTATAAATTACGCCTGGTAATCGGTTTTCAATCTCACCACGGCAGGACTAATGCGCTCAAACAGTTGACTACCTTAAACCACGGTCACCCGGCTCCATGCACAGTTTCACCGAGAACCGCTGGTGTCGATGATCCCCATGCCCCAGTGGCGTCATGAAGATCGCCTTTCTTCACTATCATCTCAAAACGGGCGGTGTCACCACTGTCCTGAGAGGGCAGATTGCGGCCATTTTAGGTGTATGCGAGACCATCGTTCTGACCGGGGACCGCGCCGGCACCGCATGGCCCTGTGAGGTTGTGGAGATCCCCGAGATCGGCTATGACCGGCCGGAGAGCCCCCCAGATGCACCGCAACAGGTCGCCGACAAAATCCTGAAGGCAATTTCGACTGCGTGGCCGCAAGGGTGCGACGTGTTGCACGTCCACAATCCGACATTGGCCAAGAACCGATGTTTCCTCCGAGTTTTAAACCGGCTGCAGCAGTCGGGCATCTTCCTTTTTTTACAAATCCATGATTTTGCCGAAGACGGGCGGCCGAACGCCTACTTCCGCGAGCCTTATCCTGAGGACTGTCATTACGGCGCGATCAATTCCCGGGATCGCGAGATCCTCCTCAGGGCCGGGCTCGACGCTGCCGGAGTGCACCTGGTTCCCAACGCCGTCCAGCCCCTGCCGGTCGAAAAGCGCCGCCCCGAGCCGCTCGTCCTCTACCCGATCCGCGCGATTCGGCGCAAGAACCTGGGCGAGGCCATATTGTTGTCGTTGTACCTGCGAAACGCTCAGCGCCTCGACGTCAGTCAGCCGCCGAACAGTCCGCAGGACATAGCGAGCTACCGGGCCTGGAAGCGTTATGTAAAGGAAAAACGCCTGAATGTAAACTTCGAGGTCGGACAGAAAGTCGACTTCTCCGCCCTGGTGGGTGCCGCGGCCTCGATGGTCACCACGAGCATTGCGGAGGGATTTGGTTTTTCCTTTCTCGAGCCCTGGACGGCCGGGTTGCTGCTGTGGGGACGCAAGCTCGGGGAGGTTTGTCGGGATTTCGAACAAAACGGCGTCCGGCTGGACCATCTTTACGACCGGCTCGCGGTCCCGTTCGACTGGTTCGACACGGACGCCTTTTTCCAGCGCCGGCGTGCGGCGGCATTGGCTGCCGCGGATGCCTACGATATCACCCTCTCACCTGAGGCTTTGGATCACGGCCTTGCCGCCATGAAACGCGGCAAGACGGTCGACTTCGGCGATCTCGACGAAACATCTCAACGGCAAATCATTTCGCGCCTGCTGACGGATGCAGCTGCGAGAGCGAACCTGGTGA
>JBATHN010000771.1:0-2276 GCA_049666885.1 Desulfobacterales bacterium | reverse complement strand
GCTGAGGGGTCTGAAATCGGTGATGGCCACCTGCCCCCGCACGCGGGTGCGCTCCTCTAAACGCCTGCGGTAGATCCTGTTCTCCGCGATGATTCTGTCGCAGCGCAGCCGCACCTCGGAATCCAACAGGACGGAACGAATATCCGAATCCCGCAATAACGCCACCAGACGATTCCAATAGGGCTCATCCGGTTCATCCTGGTTCAATATTGTCATCGAGAGCAACACGAAGTCGTATTTTTCCGGCTGAAGCACTTCGTCCAGGGACAAGTCGGCCGAGTCGATTTTATCGGCTGCAGCAACAAGTTCGCGACGATTTTCAGGAAATCGATTCGGATAGAAGCCATAGATGATGCCGGCGGCCGAAGGGGCCTCGCGAAATTCTCCTTCGAACGGATTCTCGATTCGGTTGGTGAAGTGGTGGTCAAACCACATCGTACAGCGATCATCATAGGGTAGGTTGGCGATGATGTCGCCGGCATGAATTTCCACCAACCCTTTTTGCACGTCACCGGGTTCGACCCATTTGATCGGTTCGGTAATTGTCTCGACATCATGCAGCAATACCGCGCAGACAACTCCGTCGAAATCGGGCCGGGTGACGATTCGCATTCAGCATTCTCCGAGATTGAATGATCCAAGGCGCTTGAAACTATTGTAAAATTGTGTATATATATTCATTTTAACGGATTGGCAACCCTTTTGGAAGAGGAAGCGCCTCATGGCACTCTATCTCGTGCAGCACGGCAAGAGCCTGCCCAAGGACATCGACCCCGATCAGGGAATCTCGGAAACAGGCCGGGCTGAAGTCGAGCGTATCGCCGGGGTTGCCGCGAACTATGGCATCAAGATAGCGGGAATCGCCCACAGCGGCAAGAAAAGAGCCTTGCAGACGGCCGCCATTTTTGCCACCGCCTTCGACCTGAAAGACAAGGTGGTGGAACGCTGCGGCTTGAAACCGCTCGATGATGTCGTCCGGTTATCCACCGAACTTCGGTCCCAAGACGGCTTGATGCTGGTGGGACATCTGCCGTTTATGGAAAAACTGACCTCTTATCTGGTCACCGGCAATGCGGATAAAACCGTCTTCAAATTTCAAAACGGGGGCATCGTCTGCCTGGAGGAAGATGTTGAAAAGAATTCCTGGTTCATCAAGTGGACCCTGATGCCCCACATCGACTAGTGTCGTGTCATTTTTGAAGTGTCTCGAATCCCTGAGAGATGCAATTGAATGCATGTAAGGTTCCAGTTTCAACGTTCAGGGTTCAGGGTTCAACGTTCAATGAAAGATCTCATTTCTTCAACCCTGAACGGGGAACGGTTAACCTTTGAACCTATATTGCTTCACTCCTTACGACAAACCTGTTTGGGTCATTGGATATTGAAATTTGGAGTTTCATTGGGCTGCATCAACCTTAACGGTTGTAAGCGCTCTCTTGCTATGGTGGAACAGCATCATGAATACCTTCTTTCTGTTTTATTAACTTCTTTACTTTACATAATAATCATCGTCTTAGGTATTAGTTAGCTTCTGGAACTGTCAAGCTCTGGAAGCCTCCCCAGCAACACCGGGGTTTGCCGATGATTATTAGATGATTATAAAAGGAGTCATTTCGCATGGAATTTGAATGCATCATCTATGAAAAAAAGGATAACGTCGCCACCATCAAACTCCACCGGCCCAAAGTCCTCAACGCCATGAACATCCAGATGTGGCGCGACCTTCAGAGTGCGTTGGACGATGTCAAGAACGACCCGCAAATAAAAGTGCTGATCATCACCGGAGAAGGCCGGGCCTTTTCCACCGGAGCAGACCTGAAGGAGTCCAAAACCCGCAGCCTGGAAGAGTACCGCGACTATCTCGTGGAGCTTCAGGAAACCTCACGGCGGATCATCCGATTCGAAAAGCCGACCATCGCGGCCATCAACGGCTACGCCCTGGGCAGCGGCTATGAGCTGGCGCTGGCCTGTGATATACGCATCGCGGCCGACGAAGCGCAAATCGGCTCGCCGGAGGCCAAGGTGACCTCATCTGTGACCGGTGGCGCCATGCGTCTGGTGCAGGACCTCATCGGACCGGGCAAGGCCCGGGAACTACTCTTCACCGGAGATTATATCGACGGGCGCGAAGCGGCCCGCATCGGGCTGATCAACACGTCCGTGCCGTTGGAAGAACTGATGCGAGCCGCGCAAGAGATGGCGCAAAAAATAGCCGCCAATTCGGCCTTCTCCCTTAAGATGATCAAAAAGGGGCTGCTGATGGCGCGCGGCGAGGT
>JBATHN010000770.1:0-2456 GCA_049666885.1 Desulfobacterales bacterium | reverse complement strand
AACCGCGCGTAGGTGTCGTTGAGATAAATAATGGTGCCCTCATGGTCCGAGACGATGACACCGATTTGCATGTTGTCGAGCAGTTTTTTGAAAAAATTCTCTGTAAGCTGCTGAAAATGAGTGCTCCGTCTCTGTGGTTTTTTTTCGGAAATCATCCGGCAACTCCCAGGCGGTGTAGGTATGTCTCTATTTTGATACAGTCCCCCTTTCTATATGCGCCATTCGAATAAAATGCAATACGGATCGCTTTATGTATAGGATTTTAATTAAAACACCCCGGTAAGCCTCCAGAGTCGAGCATCCCGGTTCTGGAGGCTTTGATGATAAACGGCCAAAATACAAACATCAAATCGCCAATACACGCCAATATTTATGAGTTAGGTTTATTAATTTGAAACTTGCGGAGGTTGTCATGAAAAAGTGTACTATGGTTATCGCATTAACAGTTTTCACATTGTGGTGCAGCAGTGCATTGGCCGGACACCATAACCCGCTGCCGAGTTTTTTCGAGCCGGAAAGTTTGCAGGTGACAGGATATGACGGCATCAACGATGATCTGTTGTCTGCAGGCCTCAATCAGGAAGGGCTGGAGGGTGCAGCGCCGCCCATCTCTGAGCCGCCGACCGCGGCCGAGCTTCGGCGACTCGCCATTTACAACAATTACCGTGGGATTGTCGATCCGGTGCCGGCGGGCGGAATGGGATTGCTTTGGGGGCCTAAATCTGAGGGGGCGCCGTCTTTTAATCCGCCTGTCAAGCCCGGTCTTATCCCGGGGGTCGAGTATAAGGCGTATTTCAGGGCGCCAAGCGGCTGGGGCAATGACAATAATATAACCATGGTGGTGCAGATCCCGCGCCACTTCGATCCAGAAAAACCTTGCATTGTGACGGCACCGCCGTCAGGTTCGCGCGGGGTTTATGGTGGTATAGCGGTCAGCGAGTGGGGTTTGTTCAAGGGCTGTGCGGTGGCGCTCGGAGGCAAAGGCACCGGCACAGGTTTTCACCTCCTTGGTGAAGATAACGCCGAGCTTGCGGTCGACGACATCGACGGTGTCTATAATTCGGTCGAGGAAATCGGCAGGGAGGCTCAATTTCGGGTAAAAAACTCTCCCATGCTCGATCGGTTTTTAGAGGATTACCCCGACCGGGTCGCGGTCAAACACGCCCATTCCCAGATTAATCCCGAACGGCTGTGGGGTCAATTTGCATTAAATTCGATCCGGTTTGCGTTCTGGGCGCTAAACGACCACTTCAAGGGCCATAAATTCAAGCCGTGGAATACACTCGTGATTGCGTCCGGAGTTTCCAATGGCGCGGGTGTATCGGTTCGATCTCTTGAAGACGATCGCGAAGGTCTCATCGACGGATTGGTGGTCAGTGAACCAAGCATCAATCCGAAGAAGGGTCATTTCGTCATTAAGTTCGGCGACGAGACGTTTAATCCCAACGGCCAGACTCTTAACGACAGCATCACCTTGATGGGAACTTATGCAGGTTGTGCTGCCCTGGATTCCTCTTTAGTCGGCACCCCTTTTCAAGCTTCTGAGCCTCTTGGGGTCCCTTCTGGGGTCGAGGCGCGCGCCAATCGCTGTGAGGCGCTGTACGAGATGGGGCTGTTAATGGCCGAAACGCTTGAAGGACAAGCGGCCGAAGCGCTGCAGGTTCTTCGCAAAAACGGTTATTACCAAGAGGAAGACTGGGGGATTGCTTCGCACGAGTGGCTCAACCTCTGGCGTTCGCTGCAGCCGACCTATGCGGCTTCCTACGGACGTTTTGCCGTCTGGGAAAATGTATGCAACGTGAGTTTCGCGGCAACCGATGCGGATGGTTTTCCGATTCCGGTGCCCGAGGCTGCAGCGAGGCCTCTTTTTGCAACCAGCTCAGGCATTCCGGCGACCGGCGGCATCAATCTGATCGCCGATGCTGCGGCCAACGGGCCGATCCTGGAAAACTTGGCCGTGTCGGCATCCACGGGGCTCCAGGATCTCAATTTCGACGGTGCCCTCTGCTTCCGGTATCTGTCGACCGGCAATCCGCGTGTGCTGCCATATCGCCCCTCGATAAAGGATTTTTTTAATTACTTAAGGATCCGCAAAGGAGAGCATGAACTGCAGACGAGCGGCAAGTTGCACGGTAAACCAGCGATAATCATTCACGGTCGTGAGGATGCACTCGTATTCCCGAATTTCCAATCGCGCGCTTACTATGCGCTCAATCAGGTCGTAGAAAAACGAAAGAGCAATTTGCGATACTGGGAGGTCACGCCCGCCCAACATTTCGATGCGTTTATTTCAACCCTTTGGCTTGATCCGACAACCTTTGCGGTCCAATTCGTGCCGATCCATTACTATCTCACTGAGGGGCTTGACATGATGTACGACCACCTGAAAAAAGGGACCCCTCTGCCGCCTTCCCAAGTGATTCGAGCAACTCCGCGGGGAACTGAGCCTTACACAG
>JBATHN010000769.1:0-2700 GCA_049666885.1 Desulfobacterales bacterium | reverse complement strand
CCCGAAGGGAGACCGCTTCAATGCCGCCAGAAAGGTGATCACGCCGCAAAAGAAGACCAGCTGAAAGAGATAGAACGCTCCTTTTGACTGTTCCATTGAAATCCCGAATATCACCGGGGCGAATATGTCGGTAATGCCCGAGTCACCTCTGGTGACCGATGCCCACTGGCTCGCCAACGCCCAGACGAGCTGGCCCAGAACAAGGGTGAGCATCAAAAAGTATATGCCCCGGACGCGAATCACTAAAAGCCCGGCCAATGCGGCAAACAGGACAGCCACGCCGATGCCCACCAGGGGGGGAATCGGAAATGGGATCTGATAGCGGGTTTGCAAAATGGCGATAAAGTACCCCGATATACCGAAAAACGACGCCTGCATCAACGAGACGACACCCAGTTCGCCCGCCAGAAAGCACAGGCTCAGGGTCATCATTCCGAAATACATCACACGGATACACATCATGACAAAATAGTCCGAAGCGATCCACGGCACAGCGACAGATAACGCCAGGCACGACAGCAGTAAGACGCTTTTAGGTATGTGAGGGAGTCGCATCGGATCAGGCCTTTGTGCCAAACAGCCCATGGGGCCTGATGGAGAGAATAACGGCCACGGGCAAAAACAGTATGAACAGGGAAAATTCAGGGATATAAGCGGTGGCAAAACTGTAGATCAAGCCGGTTATCAAGGCACCCACGACGGTACCCCCCAAACTGCCCAAACCGCCGATAATGATCACGATCAGTGTCAACGTTAGAATGCGCCAGTCCTCGCCCACGACCAGCATCATGAATGTCCCGCCAACCACGCCGGCAACCCCGGCCAAAAAGCCGGACAGGCAAAAAACGATCGTAAATAACCGGCGGACATTGATTCCAAGGGCGGACACCATTTCGAAGTTATCGACACCGGCGCGGATGGTGATCCCGAGGTTGGTTTTCTTGAGAAACAGCCAAAGGGCAAGGATGATTAAAATGGCCAATCCCAACATGAAAATCCGAAAGACGGGATAGATCAGCCCGACCACGGGGATGGTCCAAACGCCGCTGAGTATCTCAGGGATTTCAATAGTTCTGGGGTAACCACCCCAGATAACCAGAACCAGATCTCCGATGATAATGGCCACCGACAGCGAGATAAGGGTCTCGATGAGGTCATTGCCGCGGGCCCATCGCAGCAGGAATTTCTCTTCCAGCAGGGCCAGGACAGCCATGACGCCGCCGCCCGCGAGCAGGGCCATAAGCCAGCTCCCGGTGACCTTGATCGCGGACATGCCGATGAAGCCGCCGGCCATATAGAGGGCACCGTGGGTCAAGTTGACAACACGCATCAGGCTGAAAGACAGTGTCAGCCCGCTGGCGGTAATGAACAGCAGCGCGGCCAGCGTAAGCCCGTTGAGCAGTGACATGATGACGAGAAGCGACATCGAACCCCTTTTCAGCAGTCCCTTACCGAGCAGCGAGAGAGTGTCGAAATTTCCTATTGAATGGGCATCCAGCGGCTGCCTCCCCGGGGATGGATACGATGGGGAGGAATCATGGCGTTGGCGTCATCGACGGTAAAGGCTTAACACGGTGAGGGGGGCGCGTCAATGGCAACAGGAACCGGGCCGCACCGGCCTGCCGCAGCGCTGGTCGTTTTGAGAAACGCATGGGTGCACTCAGGTCTCACTCAAAAATCATTTCATATTTTAGACGCCGGTGCATCCTGCCTGACTGTCGTTGTGAAAACTCGGAATATCTTGATATACTTGCGTGTTCGCACCTTGCCGGCCGGGCGCCCCCACTTCTAAAATCGCCGATTTTTTTTCGCTAACCCTTAAGGGCATAAACCAATTTTCAAATTGCCGACGCTCTGAATGCCGACATGATCATCGATGTCTCATTGTTTCGCTTTAGCCGTTCGCGCAGATGCAGCGTGCGCGGCGCAAGCGGGCCTTAGCCCGCGTAAGTGGCATATTCGATCCCATTCTTACCGGCATGCTTCACCGAGTACATTAATTCGTCAGCCATGCTGACCAATGCGTCAGTCGAAGGCGGTGCCACCCGACACGTTAACACACCGATGCTGACGGTAACCGGCCAATTGTTTATCCTCATTTCTTCTAAAAGGCCGCCCTGAACCTTTGAGAGAACGACGCGGGCGGATTCTTGGTTGGTTTCAGGCAATAACAATGCGAACTCATCTCCGCCAAGTCGTGCAACGATATCTGTTCTTCGGATATTCTTTTTGACGGAACTGACCACTGCACGGAGGACTTGGTCACCGGTGACGTGCCCTAACTGGTCATTCACACTCTTGAAGTTGTCAAGGTCGATATAGGCTAAGGTAAGAGGATGCTGATATCTTTGTAAACGGTCAATTTCCGATTTCACCAAGTCATACATGAAGCGTGAATTTCCGGCGCCGGTTAAGTAATCTATACGCGCCAATTCGCTTTCCCTTTGTGCTGCTCTTTTTAAAGCTGATAACAGAAATGTGATTATAACAAAAAAGGAGATAAAGATATGTTGTTCGGATCAATAGCTGAAGAGTCTTAGAAATTCTTCCAAATCTTGGCAATGTTTGACCCCGATACCGTAGCGCATAAAAACAACATTACCGGATAGTTTTTCGCGCCATATCACCCGGGAGTGGTATTTTGAGAGGTCCTCGGGCGCCGGAGATCCGGTCTTATGATTGACCATTCCGAGCACGAGA
>JBATHN010000768.1:0-5363 GCA_049666885.1 Desulfobacterales bacterium | reverse complement strand
AGGAATTAAATCCGAAGAATGATTATCTTTGGCCACATGATGATTTATTCCAAGAAAGAAACGATCCGGAAGTAATTCAACTCTGATTACTTTTAAAAAACTTACTAAATCCAATGTTTCACATCGGGGTTAAAAAACTCGAAGACATAGGAGAGGATAAAACGCTTTGATTATTAAGCATTAAAAATAATGTCGACAGGGGTCTCTGAAACCCCGGCGCTCAAATGATTTGCAAACCGAGACTGGAGGCTATCAGTTCCACCGCGAAAGCGGCGCTGCGGTTCTTGTGGTCGAGGATCGGGTTGACCTCGGCCACCTCCAGGGACGCCATGCAGCCCCTCTCGGCGAAAGTTTCCATCAGCAGATGGGCTTCGCGGTAGGTCAGGCCGCCGCTCACCGGAGTGCCGACCCCCATGGCCACCGACGGGTCGACGCAGTCAATATCGAAACTGACATGAATGTGATCCACTTTTCCCACCAGTCGATCCAGCACCTCGTTAGCGACGCTCTGAATTCCTATACGGTCGATGTCCGCCATCGTGTAAAGGGCAAGGCTCATGTTGCGCACGATTTGCTTTTCTAGCCGATCGACACTGCGCAGGCCGATCAGCGCACAGTTTTGCGCTGCCACCTTGGGGGCGAAGCCCATGATGTGCGTCAACGGATAAGCTCCCAGGCCGAGCGAAACCGCCATCGGCATGCCGTGGATGTTTCCCGAAGGCGTGGTGGTTTCCAGGTTCATGTCGGCATGCGCATCGATCCAGATAACCCCCGGCGTTTTGCCGTTTTTGCGGCAGTGGGACGCCACACCGGCAATGGTGCCGATGGCCATGGAATGGTCACCGCCGATGACCAGGGGAAATTGATTCTGGAAAAGTGCATCTTCAACCCGCATGGCCAGGGCCTCGCAGCTACCGTCAATATCGTCGAGGTTTTTCAGATGTGGGTTGTCACGGGTCGAGCGCTCTTTGACCCGGACGGCAATGTCCCCCGCATCCTCGACCCGGTAGCCGAGGGCCGCAACTGTTTCCAGCAAACCGGCGATCCGGATGGCTGCCGGGCCGAGATCCACTCCTCGCCGGTCGGCACCAAGATCCATCGGAAAGCCGATGACCTGAATGGTTTTGATCTTCCCAGCGGCCATGGCAGTATGTCCCTTTCCATCCCCGGATGCGCCGCGGCGACTGGTGCGTGACCGCGCGGCATTCTTTTTTACCTATGGGCTAACTATTATTCTTAATGGAACCGGTTTTGTTTTGCAAGTGGGCACGAATCCAGCATTTGAAACGCAGGCCCCGCAAAGCCCGCACAGACGCCACCGGCGTCTTGAATCCTATCTTCACAAGTAATGCAAAATCGGTATTTTTTTCGTGATTATGTTGGTCGGACGGCTTTGAAATAAAAAAACTTTTTAAACCATTACTGCTTTAATATCAATTATTCACACCTCGCCAATCCAGAAATGACTCTTTCGATGCCTTGCACCAAACCATTGCGCGTGTAGTCGAGCACCGCAAAATCTTCAATGACAACAAGCAATGTGACAATTTCGTTGATCGCCTGGAAACGGTTTTGGAACAGACCCGCTCCGGCTGCTGTGCGTGAGCGCTGATCCCCCATTGCTTTTACCTGTTGCGGCGAACATAATTGCCAGCAATGTGCCGGTGGCCATCATGATGCGCCGTCTTTTGACCGGCCAAGGGGCCACACACCTACACACGCCGTCACCGGCGATGCGTCCATCTCTTTAACACCCAATTTGTCTTTTTGTCGGTGATAATTGCTAATTGTTTTTCTGGTTCTCAATAATCATTGCTTTAACGGAATAAGTGCTTAATTATTCCAGTATTACAGGTCTTAATATGCTCGGGCAGCTTGAACTATCTTAATGATAGCTCATAGAATCTGCATCTAATGTGAATGAGATTGCCTGTGAGTGTGAAGAATTCTTACCGGCATATCATGTTAGAAGAAACCCAAAAAAATAACAGTTCAAAAAAGGAGAATGGCCATGACAATACCCACAGAAAATGTCGGATCCCTACCCAGGTCTTCAAAGCTTCAGACCGCGATCGCCAACTATGATGCCGGGAAAATCACCCGCGAGGAACTGGAACGCGAGCAGGACGCCGCTTGCCGCGATTCGATCCAGCGGATGGAAGCCACCGGTTCACCAATCGTTTCGGACGGTGAGCAACGGGCTTCAAGCTTTGCCACCTATCCTCTTGTAGATACTCTGGCAGGAACAGGCCTTGCTGAGAAACTCGCTCCTGATGGCCAGCACTTCGCATTTTTTACCGACGGACATCACCGGCAGCTTCCACGACTAACCAGTGGCCCTTTCCGTTATAAAACCTATGCGGCCGAATTCGTTCAGAAATCCATCAAAATGGCCACTAAGCCCATGAAGCAGGCCGTAATCGCGCCTTCCATGCTCTCCCTTTTATATCCGCTGGATGGAGAGGTGTCAGGTTATCCCCGCGACCAGTTCTTGGAGGATTTATGCAACGAGTGTGAAAAAGACATTCGCAGCTGCTTCAAAACCGGTGCCGTCAGAGTCTCGATCGATTTCACCGAGGGTCGCCTTGCTTTAAAAAATGATCCCAATAACCCATGGACGGGGCGCAGCATGCTCGACCATTTCATCGAGCTCAACAACCGCGTCATCGATCGTTTCTCGGCTGAGGAGCGCAGAAACATCGGTATCCACACCTGTCCCGGCGGTGATTGTGATTCGACCCACAGCGCCGAAGTGGACTACGCAGATCTTCTCCCGAGCTTATTTAAAATGAATGCCGGATATTTTTTAATTCAGGTAGCGAGCGAAAAGGACAAGGAGCGTGTCTACAAGATGTGCGGAGAATACAGCAGATCGGACGCAAACGGTGTTCCCCAGATATGCTTTGTCGGCGTTATCGATCCGCTCAATCCAAAGATCGAAACATCGGAGCAGGTGTGCGAAGAACTTTTGATCGCCTCCAAATTTATTCCCACAGAGCGTCTCGGATCCACAGACGACTGTGGTTTCTCACCTTTTAGCATTGACCCGAAACCTAAGCATGGCTCACCGGATATTGCTCGCGACATCGCATTCCAAAAGATTGCTGCACGCGTGAAGGGTACCAAGATGGCCTCGGAGAAGCTTGGCTTCTCCTGAGCAGATTACTAATGTTGAGTTCGTACCACAACTTCAGGTTTGACTGCCTTTCCGGTAGTTACACCCGAGCCATCGGTCAATAAAGGGGGGAATAGAGGGGAGAGTATGTCAACTTTTAAAAACATCTCTGCTTTAATATGGGTTATTCCCCCCGCCAAACCAGAATTGATTCTCTTCGTAAACGTATAAATAAATATTTTTTTAGGCTTTAAGACAAAGTTTGGTCACGGCCAGAAATACAAGGCTGTATTGTAATACGTCGACGACCGATTACTCTGTCCAAAACCTTAAAGCCTATATTACACTTAAGTCGGACACCACACTCTGATCCGACACAGGAGGCTTCCATGTCCTATGATGAAGAGGCGCTGCGCTATCACCGCGAACCGCGGCCCGGAAAAACGGAAGTGGTTCCCACCAAGCCCTTTTTCAGTCAAACCGATCTCAGTCTGGCCTATTCCCCTGGTGTGGCGGCCCCCTGCCTGAAAATAAAGGACACACCGGATACGTCTTACGACTACACCAACCGTGGCAATCTGATTGCCGTGGTTACCAACGGCACGGCAGTTTTAGGGCTGGGCAATATCGGCGCCCTGGCCGGCAAGCCGGTCATGGAAGGCAAAGCCGTTCTGTTTAAACGCTTTGCCAACATCGATGTGTTCGACATCGAGTTGGATACCACCGATGCCGATGACTTCATTCGTGCCGTCAAGCTGATGGCGCCCACTTTCGGCGGCATCAACCTGGAAGACATCAAGGCCCCGGATTGCTTCTACATCGAAGAACAACTCAAAGCCCAGATGTCCATCCCGGTATTTCACGATGACCAGCATGGCACGGCCATCATTTCCGCCGCTGCCATGTTGAATGCCATGGCGATCACGGGTCGGCGCATAGAGGATCTGCGGGTCGTCGTCAACGGGGCCGGAGCAGCCGGCATCGCCTGCGGCAAGCTGTATATCCAGCTGGGTGTCAAACCGGCCAACCTGATCATGGTGGATACAGGGGGTGTGATTTATCAGGGACGATCGACCGGCATGAATCCTTATAAGCAGGCCCTGGCCTGCGACACGGCCGCACGCACCCTAGAAGAAGCTGTAGACGGAGCGGACCTTCTCGTCGGGTTGTCGGTGAAGGGGGCCTTCACGCCGCAACTGATCAAGCGGATGAATCCCAACCCCATCGTATTTGCCCTGGCCAACCCAGATTCGGAAATTGACTACCATAAAGCCAAGGCCGCGCGGCCGGACGCCATCGTGGCCACCGGCCGTTCGGATTTTCCCAATCAGGTGAACAATGTGCTGGGGTTCCCATTTATTTTCCGCGGCGCGTTGGATGTACGCGCCACCGAAATCAACGAGGCCATGAAAGTGGCTGCTGTACATGCCCTTGCCGAACTGGCCCATGATGATGTGCCCGACGCCGTGATCCGCGCTTATGGCGGCAAACCCATTCGTTTCGGACCTGAATATATTATCCCCAAACCGCTGGATACCCGTGTACTGCTCAAGGTGGTGCCGGCCGTGGCATCCGCAGCGGTGGAGAGCGGGGTCGCCCGGGCATCAATGCCCGAACAAACCGTCTACCTTGAGCGCCTGGAAGCCGGCCTGGGGCCTGAGCGGGAAATCATGCGTAAAATCATTAACCGGGCGCAACAGGCCCCACGGCGCATCGTGCTCCCCGAAGGTCACAACCCCGTGATCATCCGGGCGGCCCACCAGGTGGCCAAGGAAGGGATTGCACATCCGTTGCTGTTGGGTGACCCGGCAGACATCCATTCGATGGCCGATGCCCATCACATCTCGCTGGACGGCATCGACATCATGGACCATCGCTGCAACCCGCATGTGACGGCCTTCACCGAAACACTGTCCCGTCTGAGACAACGTAAAGGGTGGTCCCTATCTGAAACGACCGCACAATTGCACAATCCCTATATATTCGGCGCGATGCTGGTCAAGGAAGGGCTGGTAGACGGACAGGTTCACGGAATCAACCAATCCTACCCCAACGCCATCCGACCGGTTCTCCAGGTCATCCCCCGCCGAACAGGGGTCAGGCGTGTCTCCGGACTTTACCTCATCATCCAGAAGAACCGCACCCTGCTTTTTGCCGATGCGACGGTCAATACCCACCCGGATGCATCGGATCTGGCGGAAATCGCCGTACTGGCGGGCGAGATGGCGTTTTTTTTCGATATGACGCC
>JBATHN010000767.1:0-4151 GCA_049666885.1 Desulfobacterales bacterium | reverse complement strand
CCTCTGCTGAAGACTTGCTTAATCAACCTTTCAACCTGTGGATTATTTTGAAAGATATAAATTTCAGTTTCATCTCAATCCACCATTCATCTAATGTAAAAGGCCAAACTACCCCTTGGGCATTTGGCCTGTAATATGATTGCGATACAGTACATCCCATCCTTCCCCCAATAGATGGGTGTTGCCTGTTATAATTTTATAGTTTTGAGCGAATACTCATATCCCATATCACCCTCGATTAGTTTGTCAATTACAAATCACGGTGCATTTCATATATTTCCAGAGGACTGAAAATGCAAAACAGCCCAATGCAAAATTTTAATAAAACTTTTAGGATGTTACATTATTATAGCCGCCTGAGACCAAAACAATAGAAAAATCAGAGTTTGTTACGTATAGCTGCTATACTTTGATTAGAGGTGAAATCAATAAAGGTGCTCTATTCTAAAAGAATAACGCACCTTTTCTAATTTTGGCGCAACCACTACATATTGGGGCTATACAACGATGGTCGATGTTTTTTTATCTGCAATATCCTCTCTGCCGGTCGTTCTCTCTCGCCAACACCAATCATCCATAATCCGATTTCTTTTTCAGACACGAAAAAATTGGGAACCCGTCATTTTCAGTTGAAAATCTAAATGAGGAACGGCTAATGGGATGAAAATGAAAGTGCAGTTCTCGCCCAGTTAAAATCGTCGGGTTTATTATAATCGATCACGGACCCATCCTGTAATTTTAAAAATGATTATCGTACCCCGTTTTTTCGCTTAACACCTCTATCGGTTTCCAAGGACACAGTATTTCCCTCGATATCATCGAATTCGATTTCAGCATCAAATTCAGGTTTTATCTTTGCCACCTCACCAAGTCGACCATCCTATTGAACCTTTTCCAGGCATAACCAATTAATTTCTTGACATAATTTCTCTTATCGGTCTATCCTTCACCAAAATTCCGCTCTTACATTTCAAAATCGCACCAACCCTTAGAAGCGTTGAAAAAATGAACAAACTCGATCTCATCCAGGCGCTGATAGATTCAAACCACCTGTCCAAATCGGAAGCTGAAAGGATCGTGCCCCTTTTTTTGATAAAATGGCCGACGCATTGGTACAAGGGGACCGAGTTGAAATACGGGGCCTTTGTTCCTCATTAAAAAATACGGGACATACACCGGCCGAAACCCCAAAACCGGCGAGTTTGTTACCGTAAATCTGCCGCGATATTGTCCGTCACCCTCATGATCACGCGGGCTGAGGAGGGCGAATTGAGCATCTAAAAAAATGCGGCATGCGTCTTTAATGATGGAGACGACGGGAGTCGAATCTAAACACTCCCACGACTGACGCGGGTTATTGATGATCTTTACATGTCATTTCTCATCGAACGACAGGCACAGGAGGGGCGGCTTTGAGAGCGTCGTACTCAATGCTCTTGTTGGCCTTTATCATTTTTTCGGAAGAAGTGAACTCCTGGCAGATTCTCAAGGTCTGAATCTTGGGTCCATATGACACAGTTATAGGCCCTTGACGTTGCTAAAATGGTGCTGTCAGCCATTGGAAGATGATGCTGCAAGCTGATTTTCGATGCATTCACAAGGTCGTATTTGCTCGATGGGGATAGGTAATGGAAGATTGGGCTCGGTTCATAATTCAATTCAAGGCGTTCTGGTCGACGATTTTAACCGTCCTATCAGAAAGTGTTCGCATCTTGCTACCGATGCTGAAAAGGTTGGGCTTAGTCATGTGCGGCGGCGGTCTGGGCGCGGCAAGCCGTTATGGTATCAGTCTGATGGCGGCCAGGATAGGAGGTACCGGCTTCCCCTGGGGTACTCTGGCAGTCAATCTATCTGGATGTTTCTTGATTGGATTACTTTTAGCCTTGGCCGATCGAACGCGGTTTCTAACTCCGGATATGCGTTTGTTAATCATTACTGGATATCTGGGAGCGCTGACGACTTTTTCGACTTTCTCCCTTGAAACCGTTAGTGCGGGTCGTGCCGGCCTAATTCTTCAACCGTTGGCCAATATATTGGCCAACAACATTGGAGGCATCACCCTAACATTCTTGGGAATTTGGGTAGGCAGCCACAGATAGGGAAACAATGCTAAACTACAAAGCAATTGAGATATTCACCAGCGAAAAGGCGCGCTACCAGAGGAAGCCGATTGCTGACGCCGTCATTAAGTTTGTTCATGATTTGAAAATCGCGGCACGCTGTATCGTCACTCGTGGAATCTCGGGTTGCTACGAAAGTGGAGAATTGGCAACGGGGCGACTGGAAGTCCTCTCTTTGAGCATGCCCATCCGGATTTACATCATCCTTCCGGCAACAGAAACCGATCGAGTTCTGGACGGCCTAAACGGCATGATCAACGACGGTATCGTTGCTCTGCATGATCTCAATGTGCTGAGCTTCAAAACGCGCAACACTTTTTTTCCCCGTCAGCTCTTGGTTCGCGATGTCATGACGCGTAAACCTGAAAGTGTTAAGGCCACAACCCCTTTGAATGATGTTTTGAAGCTGCTTTTGCCGTCGGTTTTTACAGGACTGCCCGTATTGGACGAGCAGCAGCGCCCTGTTGGCGTTGTTACCCAAGGGGATTTGATCAGGAAAGGCGGCCTACCATTGCGATTGGGATTGTTGGCGGAAGCCGATCAGAGTCGTCGCGATGCGGTCCTGAATCAATTGGAGTCGCGACAGGCCGGTGAGGTCATGACTACCCCGGCGGTCATAATCGCGGGCAATCGACCGTTGGCCGACGCCGTTGACATGATGTTATCAAAGGGTGTTAAGCGTCTGGTGGTGGTGGATGAGAAAAAACGACTGTCAGGCATGCTGTCGCGTTTGGACATCTTCCGTACGGTCATGCGCGAGGCCCCTGAATGGAAGACCTTCAGTGCACAAGAGATTGAAGTGGGAAATTTAAAACGCGTGGGTGATGTCTTGCGCCGGGACACGCACAAAGTCTCTCCTCATGCTTCACTCGACGAAGTGATTCGGCTCATCGATAGCAGCGATATCCAGCGATTGGCCGTGGTGGATCCTGAAGGGAAATTGTTGGGCTTAATCGCGGATCGAGACTTGCTGCGTTATTTCAAGTCGGGGCAAGAGGGGATTTGGCATCGGTTGGCCAAAGTGAAACACCCCTTTAAAAAGGATAGTTACCAGGGAAATTTGCAGCAAAGCCTCACTGAAACGACCGCTGGTATGGTTATGAAGACCGAGTTGGTCACCGTCCATGACGACATGATGATCGAAGAGGCCATTAGCCTAATGGTCGAAAAGGGGCTCAAGCGACTACCGGTGATCGATGCAGATGGCCGATTCAGAGGCATGATCAGTCGGGATGAACTGCTTCGTACCGGTTTGGGTTTAATCGATTAATGAATTTGCATCGCCAATCGCTTTCCTTGGAAATATTGGCTGAGATATCAAGAAAAGTTTGGTCCTGTTAACATTGGGAAGAACATATGATGGATTCAAGTAAAATGTGCTTTGTCTTTGCGGCTCTGGTTCTGACCGCTATTGCATTTTTAAAATGACGTTAAAAGCGAAGGGTCGTCGCCTCAGATTGGCACAAACCGCGTTAGCGGTGTTCCTGCAGCTCCCGAAGAGGGCGGTCCTCGCAACTGGCCTTAATTTCCTGCTTTTGGCAAGTACCATGCATTTTTGACGACCTTAAAAACAATGTGGTTTTCAAGAGAAACTGGCATCTATGTCGAAATTACGATTAGGTATTGTACCCTGTAGGTTTTACAGATCTAAATTACAGCAGGTTGTGTTGAGGTACATATGCATATCGCTGAGCTCAGCGGCGCTGCTTTGCCGCGTCCGATTGCAGCACCTTATTATGGGACTTGGCTAACCTGTCTTAATTGACACAACATCATAGATTAGCAATATTACTAAGCATTAGTAGCAGATTTATGTCATCAAGCGCAATGTACCAATACGCAGAACAGGTCGGCTCCCGTTACATAAAAACTAGTGTCCATCCATAAATGGCCTTTTTTCCGTTGGACTGCGTTCTCCGCGGGTTTCCGGCTGCGGCGTACATAAAGTACGCCTCGCCGCAAACCCTTGTGCGGCCCCCGCTGAAAAGCAGCGGGATTTCGTGTCGATCTGAGAGCATAAATGTACTCAAC
>JBATHN010000766.1:0-6896 GCA_049666885.1 Desulfobacterales bacterium | reverse complement strand
CTCCCGTATATGAAGTTTTTCGGATGCGTCGTTTTTGCTGATCTGGTATTTCTGCCACATAATGTCCTCCAGTAATTGAGGGTTAACGTTTTGGGCAACCTTGTCATGAACCTCCATCAAGCCGAAGATAATTGCATTACTACTTCTCTTCTTCACGGCGTTTAAAGATACGAGCGATGCCCGTTGCATTGCGGCACTTTCCAAGGCTTGCCTACTGAAAGCTGCCTGCTCTATACAAATAGAGAATCGAAAAAGATAAATATCGGAACCCGTATCGAAACCTGGTCAAATAGAGGAAAAAGAGAGAATACGCAGCGAGACAAATTATCTTTTTATTACCGTATACACCACAGTTGATCGTTTTGTCAACCGGGTTATGGACGCTGAACGTCGCTTGACTTTTTCATTAACTGTGTTAGGGTCTCGACAAATAAAGAGTGTGCATCAGCATGAAAAAATCCTATAAATTGCAATTCTATCAGAATTTATCCCTCTTGTTTTCTTCTCTGTGAAATTCGTTTTTACCCAAGTGCTTTGAAGACTTCTTCGGAAGGTGATTCCTGAAAGAATTGTCGCGCGCGCGGAAGGGAGATAAAATGAGCACGGCCAAGACAGGCGACACCGTTAAGGTTCACTACACCGGACGACTCGATGACGATACTGTTTTCGATACCTCACGCGGTAAATCTCCGTTGGAGTTTACCATCGGAGAAGGCAATCTCATCAAGGGTTTCGAAAATGGGTTGATTGGGATGCAAGTCGGGGAGAAAAAAAACCTTGTCATTCCACCGGAAGAAGCATACGGCCAGAGCGACGAAAATCTCACCACCAAGGTCGATCGTAAACACCTGCCGGATTCCGTTCAGCCGGCGATCGGAATGCAGCTTCAGGTAAAACAAAAGGACGGCTCGATTTTCGTGGTTTGGATCACTGGAATGGATGAGGACACGGTCACGCTGGACGCCAACCATCCATTGGCGGGCAAAACCTTGAACTTCGATGTCGAATTGACTGACATTGCCGGATAACCCTTACCCGGCAGCGGACGCGCCCGGCAAGTGTGACGTCGGTGCATATCCCAGGCAATGTTTCCGCTGACATTCGGCCGGATTGAAATTGACACCACCGGTCGATGTCATCATTAAATACCCCGGCGAGGGATAACCCTTTTATCAGAACTGGGTTCTTGTACAGCAATGCCTGTGCTGATTGTCGGCCATACGGCCTTTGGAATCGGGCGCATCAGCCTGACGGGACACCTGTTTCATGCAGCGGATGCATTTTGAACAACCTCGAATGACATCTTCGAAATCCT
Source organism: Desulfobacterales bacterium (assembly GCA_049666885.1). GTDB lineage: Bacteria > Desulfobacterota > Desulfobacteria > Desulfobacterales > SG8-13 > JARFQH01. The sequence goes on along the minus strand of JBATHN010000766.1, from coordinate 5,581 downwards.
GCTTTTCGCGTTTTTGCTAAAAAGCCTTTTCTGGAGCGGAATGGATGACCAGCAGCGACAGCGGGCCCCGCTATGTAAACCAATAAACTGTTGATCTTTCAAAATCTCAATGCTAACGGGAGTTCTTTATGTCAGAAGTGCGAGCCGGCCGATAAAGACCAATCCACACTGACAAAGGCTAAATGGCCGTAAAAACCGAATTATCATAGAAGGAGTGTTGTTATGAAGACTTATATCGTAAAAGACCTGATGGTTCCGCTCTTAGAATATGCCACCGTCTCCGACGAGGCCACCCTGTCCGATGCCATCCTGGCCCTGGAAAAAGCCCAAGGGGAATTCGACCAGACCCGCTACCGGCATCGTGCTGTCTTGATCTACGACAAAAACCAAAAAATCATCGGCAAGATCAGCCAATTGGATGCTCTGAAAGCCCTGGAACCGAAATATAAAGAGTTGCAAACCGACGGCGCTGCCCGCCACATGGGGTTCAGCACGAAGTTTATTCAGGGCATGTTGGACCAGTTTTCCCTGTGGGCCAGCCCTCTGGGGGACATCTGCATAAAAGCGGCCAGCCGCAAGGTCAAAGAATTTATGTACACGCCCACCGAAGGAGAATATGTCCGGGAAGACTCTTCTTTGGATGTGGCCATCCATCAACTGATCATCGGTCACCATCAATCTCTTCTGGTGACCGATAAATCGGGCGAAATCGTCGGTGTCCTGAGGCTTTCCGACGTCTTTGCCGCCGTTTTTCATAAATTAAAGGAGTGCAGCGTCCAAGAGGGCACGCCAAGCGCATAAATCGATCTGACGACAATTGAATCTGATGACACCGAAACCTGACTGAGGAGGGACGGAGCATGAGCGATGGTGTGAACGGCATACCGAGTCAGATTAACTGGAAAAAACTGATTTTCCTCTTTTTGGGGATCAGCCTTTTTTCAGTCGCCTATTATTCCCCGCCCTGGCCGGATGCCATCGATCCACTCGGTAAACACTTTGAGTTGACCAGAGAGGGAAAGGGCGCCCTGGCGGTCTTTCTGCTGGCCGGTACCTGGTGGGTTTTCGAAGTCGTGCCGATCGGCGTCACCAGCCTGGCGATCGGCGTGCTGCAGGCCCTATTCCTGATCCGACCCGCCAAGGTGGCTTTCAAGGACTTCATGGACCCGTCGGTCATGTTCATCTTCGCATCGATCGTCATCGGTCTGGTCTTCACGAAAACCGGTCTGACCCGTCGGCTGGCCTACAAGATGCTGGCGATCGTGGGCGAACGCACCAGTATGATCTATCTGGGCTGCTTTGTTGTCACCTCCGCCCTCACCCACATCATGGCCCACACCGCTGTTGCGGCCACCATCTATCCCCTTCTGCTGGCCATCTATTCACTTTACGGTGAAGGCGACCGACCCACCAAATTCGGCAAGGGGCTCTTCATCGGCATGGCCTATGTGGCCGGGGCCGGCAGCATCGTCACCCTGTTGGGGGCGGCACGCGGGGCCGTGGCCCTTGGTTTCTACACCGACATCGTCGGCAAAAGCGTGTCGTTCTTCGAATTGACCTACTTCATGTTCCCGATCGGCTGGCTGATGACCTTTCTCTTGTGGGGATTTTTCATGATCTTTTTCAAACCGGAAAAGGCAGTCATCCCCGGTTTGAGGGAAAGGGCCAAGCTGCTCTATTCGGAGCTCGGACCGCTGTCACGCAACGAAATCGTCGCCAGCGTCATCGTCTTTGCCTGCATCCTGACCATGTCCCTGCGTTCTTTCGTACCGGCGCTGCAACCGATCGACAAGACGGCCATCATTCTGATTTCGACCATCCTGTTCTTTATCACCGGAATCCTTGACATCGACGACCTGGAGTCCATTCCCTGGAACATCATCCTGCTCTTTGCCGGTGCGATGAGCATCGGTTTCTGCCTTTGGGAAACCGGTGCCGCCAAGTGGCTGGCCGTCAACTGGCTGGTGATGTTCAAGGAGGCCAACTGGTTCGTGTTCACCATGAGCATTGCGTTTTTTGTCATGATCATGACCAATTTCATCATGAACGTGGCCGCCATCGCCATTTCGCTGCCCGTGGCGTTCGTCATCGCCCCCTACCTCGGGGTGGCCGCCGAGGTCATTCTGTTTGCCGCCCTGGTGACGGCCGGCATGCCTTTTTTGCTGCTCGTGGGGGCCGCGCCCAATGCGATCGCTTATGATTCGAAACAGTTTACAACCGGAGAGTTTTTCTTGTACGGGATTCCGGCAAGCATTATTCTCATGGTGGTTGTCGGGTTGGCCGTCTATCTCCTCTGGCCGATTATGGGGATGCCGGTGACGGTGCCACGCTAGCCGACCGGTGGATCCACCACAACTGCGGTCCCGTTATGATCGATCCTTATTGACGTCTTCCATCCATGAGGCTATTGATAGGATAGGAACGGAGCGACATTATTGAGCAACAGCGATAGTGAAAACGATAAAAGCCGCCACAAGCCGGATCGCTTGCAGAATCCGTATTACCGCTCGCTGGCCCGAAAAATGACCACGCTCGTTCTGGTCGTGTCGGTTACACCCCTGCTCCTTGTCAGCGGCGTGATCCTTTATGAATTTCAAACATCCTACAAGGAAAAGGTTTACGCGCATCTCGGCGAAGTGGTCGAAAAACACCGGCAGAACATCGCGACTTTCCTGGACGAAAAGCTTAACGAAGTGCGTTACCTTGGCAAGAGCCTGTGTGACAACCAAATCAATGATGTCACAGCCCTGCAGAACAGGTTGGAAGTCTTCCAACGGGTGTTTTCACCCGCGTTTGTGGATCTCGGCGTGGTCGACGCCCAGGGAATTCAAATTGCCTATGTAGGGCCCTTCAAGCTGGACAAGGCGCAGTATTCGGATGCCGACTGGTTTAAAAAAGCCAGCAACAGCGAATATTTCATCAGCGATGTTTTTCTGGGCCTGCGCGGCCTCCCGCACTTTATCATCGCCGTCCGTGAAAACTGGTTCGGAAAACCGACCATCATCAGAGCCACCATCGACTTCGTGGCCTTTAACAACCTGGTGGAAAAGATTCGCATCGGTGCCACCGGTTTCGCCTTCATCCTCAACCGCAACGGTGAACTGCAGACCAAGACCTCTTTTGAAAACCTGCCCCAGAAAGGACCCTATCGCAACTTTCTCGGCATCCGGCAGGAAGACGGAACAATGGTTCACACCGTCGAAAAAATCGACGCGTCAGGCCAGAAGAACATCTATGTCGCGGCTTTTTTAAAAAATGGCGACTGGCTGCTCGTTTACCAACAGCGAGCCTACGATGCCTTTTCGGACCTGCGGCGCACGCGAAACATTGCCTTTGTCATCATCATGATCGGGGGTATCGGCATCGTCACCATGGCGCTGTTGCTGTCCCACTGGATGATCAGCCGGATGGCCCAAGCCGACCGTGACAAAGAGATGATGGACAAGCAGGTGATCGAAACCGGAAAACTGGCCTCGATCGGTGAACTGGCGGCGGGTATCGCCCACGAAATTAACAATCCAGTGGCCATAATGGTGGAGGAGGCGGGTTGGATCGAAGACCTGCTCGAAGAGGAAGATTTCAAAAAAGGCAAAAATCTGGATGAGTTTCAGCGTGCTCTGAAACAGATCCGGGTTCAAGGGCACCGGTGCAAGGATATCACCCACAACTTGCTCAGTTTTGCCCGCAAAACCGACGGCAAGGTCAAAAAACTCCAGCTGAACGCGCTCATCGAAGAGATGGTCAGACTTTCGGGTCAACGGGCCAAGTTCGGCAACGTTGCGATTGAAACCGACCTCAAGGTAGACCTGCCGCTGATCGATGCCTCCGAAATCGAACTGCAGCAGGTGTTCCTGAACCTGATCAACAATGCTCTCGACGCCATGGAAAAAGGCGGCGGCACCCTGAAGATCACGACCCACGTGGAGAACGGGGAAAAATTCCACGGGGTGGTTGTCGACATCACGGACACCGGCCCCGGTATACCCAAGGTGAATCTGTCCAAAATATTCGACCCGTTTTTTACCACCAAACCGGTGGGCAAAGGCACCGGGCTGGGATTGTCGATTTGCTACGGAATCATCAATAAAATGGGAGGGGAAGTCAGTGTCGACAGCATCCTGGGAGAGGGCACGACCTTTCACCTCCATTTTCCCCTGCCGAAACCATCCCGGATGGATGCCGAGTCCCCGGACCAGACCGCCGACGCCTGACGGAGAAATGCACAGCTAAACAAGGAGAACAGACATGGCCGTTGCAAACGTACTTTTAGTCGACGACGAAGTCCCCTTCGTGGAAACCATGACCAAGCGTCTGACGAAACGCAAACTGGAGGTGAAAACGGCTTTTAACGGGCCGGAAGCGCTGAAGGTGCTCGACAAGATCCCCAACGTCGAAGTGGTCATCCTGGATGTCAAGATGCCCGGCATGGATGGTGTTGAAACCCTAAAGGAAATCAAAAAGAGACACCCGATGGTAGAAGTGATCATGCTCACCGGGCACGCCACGGTCGAGACGGCCATCGACGGTATGAAACTGGGCGCGCTCGATTACCTGATGAAACCCTGTGATATGGATCTGCTGATGGCCAAGGTCGAGGAGGCGGCCGCCAAGAAACGCTCTCAAGAAAACAAGATTGTCGCAGCTCGTCTCAAGGAAATCACATCCCGTCGTCCTTAGGGAGAACACGCATGCCAGGAGGAAAAAGCGATCAGGGCCGCCGCAGGCTGTTGCTTGTCGATGATGAACGGGCCTTTGGAGCCGTTCTATCCAAAAGATTGACCAAAAGGGGTTTTGAAGTCACCCTGGCCTACAGCGGCACGAAAGCGATACAGACTCTCCGCGCCCAGGAGTTTGATGTGGCTATTCTGGATCTCAAGATGGAGGACATGGACGGCATCGAGGTGCTGAAAATATTCATTAAAATGGCTCCGGATATGCCGGTCGTCATGTTGACCGGCCACGGTTCGGAACAGTCGGCCCGAGAAGGCATCGCCTGCGGTGCGTTTGATTACCTCACCAAACCCTACGAACTGGAAGATCTGCTCGAAAAGTTGAATGAAGCATTTCTCTCGCAAAAGGGCCCTACCTCCTGAATGAGCGCCGCTTTTTGTCGCTGTTCTGATACTGCCTGCTCCGGACAGATGGCTGAACCCCTCTAAAGGGACTTTGAATAATGATCACATTGCTCGATTACGGCGCCGGCAACGTCAGAAGCGTGATCAACGCGATTGAAAGCCTGGGAGAAACCGTCAAAATCGTCTCAACGGGCGCTGACATCCTTGCGGCCGAAAAAATGGTCTTCCCGGGGGTGGGCGCTTTCGGCAACATGATGCAGATCCTGCACCGCAAGGGCCTCGTGGAACCGCTGAAAACCTTTCTTGGTTCAAACCGGCCATTTCTGGGAATCTGCCTGGGGTTGCAGGCCCTCTTCGATGCCAGCGAGGAGGCGCCGGGTTGCGAAGGGTTGGGTTTCATTCCAGGGGTGGTGAAACGGTTCACCCTCGAACTGGCGGTCCCGCACATCGGCTGGAACGGCCTCAACATCCGACAACCCTCGAAAATATTCGACAAGCTCGAGGAC
>JBATHN010000765.1:0-1767 GCA_049666885.1 Desulfobacterales bacterium | reverse complement strand
CGGTCTTATCACAAAAATAGAATCAGACCCGCGTATAGAAATCTGAAACGTGAAACTCTGAACCCGGAACCAGTGATGACTTAAGGGCCATGAGCATTTAGTATGAGACAACCGCACTCGGCCCGTTCAGCTGGGCCGCTGCTGCAGGACGAGGCCAACCCAGCCTTTTTCCGTTGCCTGCCAGCGGCACGCCAGCCCTTTTTCACCATAAACCGCCATGACGACAGTCTGTTCGTCGCTCTTAATCCCGGAGAGCACCAGCAAACCAACCGTCGCCAGATGCGAAACGATCGTTCCGCACAATCGCACCAATGTCGGGTATCGCAAATTGGCGGTGATTATCGTAAATTTCTCGCCGTGAGGCAGCTGCGAGATGCGTTGACCCGAAATGGTAAAGCGTGACGCAAGACCGTTCAGTGAGGCGTTTTCCGTCGCCTCCACTCGCGCGCAAGGGTCCGGATCGATACCCACGGCCCTGGGAATCCCCAACTTCAGGGCCGCTATCGCCAGAACTCCCGATCCGGTGCCGATATCCAAGAGGGCGCTGTTTTTGTCAACTAACTGTGCGGACGAGAGCGACTCGGCCGCATCGATGCCACGCAGCGCCAGGCGGGAAGTCGGATGACGGCCGGACCCGAAGGACGCACCGGTGCTGATGCGCACAGCGACGGATGACTTCCCGGGATCTAAGTCGACCCCCGGCGGCAGAATAACGATCCGTTTGGTGACGTTCAGCGGCCGCTGAACGGATATTTCCAGATAACTGGCGCCGTATTCGTACGAATAGGACAGCTCTCCTGCTGTCAGCAAACTTCTGATGATGGTGCGAACCTGACGGGCGCCAAGGAAATATTGGTTCGAAAGGACGTTGCGGAGCTCCCCGGGGCTGACCTTGTGAAGGGCTCCGGCGATGTATTCGACGGCAAATTTCTGTATTTCCATCATAAGATCGATCGGGAGGGGAGAAATAGCCGTCGCTTGTCTCGATCGGCGTGGTCTTCGAGATGATCGGATCCGTTTTTCAACCGGATTTATCTTGGAGAGTGAATGTGCCGATGATGGGTCGCAATCTCGACGACCAAACGTTTCAGTTGGTCTCTTCACGATTTGGACTGCCCTGCCGGTAAGACCGCGCCATGCGGACCACCGCTTCGGCCCAGGTCGGGGCACCGAGCGCATGCAAATGGGTGAAGGTGGCCAGTACGTTTTTTCGACAGGCGCCGTCGCGCCCTTTCCAGATACCGGCGCCGCGTTGCATGCGAAAGACCAGGTCCGCGTCCTGTTCTCCCCATTCCAACACCCGTGAATAGTGAAATTCATGTCCGCGGTGTTCGCTGCCGACCGCAAAGTAAGGGTTCGACCTGTCGACCGAGACAACCGTGTAACCGTGTCCTTGCGGGCGTTTGGAAAATCCGTAGGATATCGGCAGTACCCCTGCCATGGGATAGGAGTGGTCATCCAGGATCAGTTCTTTTCCCAAATACATCAAACCGCCGCACTCGGCGTAAATCGGAAAGCCGTTTTCGGCCAAGTGTTTCAATTCCTCTCTGAAGTGCACATTTTGCGCCAGGGCTTCGGCGTGGGTTTCCGGAAAACCACCGCCGATATAGAGGGCATCGAGCTTCGGGATGGTGTCGGTTGCAAGGGGGCTGAAAAAGACGATTTTAGCGCCGGCGGATGACAGCGCCTCGATGTTTTCGGGATAGTAGAATTGAAAGGCCGAATCCCTGATGATGCCGATCTGAGGCGCCGTTCGATCGACTGGCG
>JBATHN010000764.1:0-1565 GCA_049666885.1 Desulfobacterales bacterium | reverse complement strand
CCTTGGATCCGGACTCGGTCAAACGCAGTTTTGCCAGATTCATCCCACCGTCGTAAGCAAGGTCCGCACCGACATCCTTCATACCGTATCGCAGCGTTCCCTTGGAGGATAACTCGCCGGAATGAATTTCAAGGTTCGCAACCGAACCGATGTAAGGCTGCAACGGCGTCAACGCCAAACCGGTCACATCGATACGTGATTCGACCGTCGGGCCGGAAGGATCGAGCATACCGGCGGCCGCAACGCTTCCTCCCGTGTCTATCTTGACGTCTGCCTTAAAAGCCATGGGGGATTTTCCGTCGATGTCGGTGAGCAAAACGTTGAGCGGGTTCAGGGTCAGCAGCGGTCCGTCCGCCTTGACCGTGCGATCGTCAATGGCGGCTGTGATTCCTGATAATTCAATGGTTTTCACGGCATACCGCCACGGATTGCCTTCGATGGCGGCTTCTTCGGACCCGCGGCGCACAGCGCCGCTTTGCGGCGGCGCCAGAAGCTGGGTGAGGTTTATCTCGCCGCCGGCCTCACGGATGACGTCGACCTGTCCCCCGTCGAATCCGACGCGGGAGAGCGTCACCAAACGTTGGCCAAGGTCGAAGACCCCGCCCTCCAGAGCCAGCCTATCGACCCGGATCGTGGGTTCGGGAGAGCCGAGCAAACCCGCATGCATCTTTTTTGCCGCGACCGAGATGCCGTTCAGGCGCACTTTGGTCTCGGTAGCAGCTGCATCCACTTCAGCGCTTAACGTGACCGTGATATCTTTCAGTCCGGCGTCGAGGGCCGGTGTGCGGCTCGAATCCTGGTAGGTGAGTGCCGTCTCTGTGATGTCGACTGCACCGACCTTGACGGCCCAGGAACTTTTTTCCCCGCCGTTTGGGACCTTCGGCTCGCTCTTTTGGACGGTCGGTTGCGGACGAGCACCGTGGCCGGTTGTCTGCCGGACGATGCGCTGCAGATTCAAATTGCCTTCCCGGTCGACGGCGACGTTAACGTCACCTCCGTTGAGGGATAATTTTCCGATATCCAGTTTCCGTGTGGACAGATCGAACCGAGTTGCGCTCAATCCAAGCTTCTTGGAAGTGAAAAACGGGGCCTCGGCACCGGTAAGCCTGAGAGACAGCCCGGCGAGGCGGGTCGCGACGCCTTCAAGCGCAAGCTGCGGAGACGGACCGCTGAGGTCGAGTTCATAGTTAGTGTCGAAGTGGAGTGTGCCAGACGGGGGGTCTATGGCGACGCTGTCCCTTACAAATTCCCACAGGCTGGCCACCCTGATGTTGTCCAGGGTGAGATTGCCGGTCGACCGGAACGGATGCAAGGATATCTCCCCGGCCCAGTTGATCGATTCACCGTCCGGGGTCGTCGCCGCCAGCGTATAAGGACCCTTCCGGTCGGGAAGGGTTGAAATGTCCGTCAGCCGGATGTCGAGGGGCCGAAATGTCAAGGTTGCCGGCGACGATTGCCGCCGGTCGATGACGTCGATGGCACCGCCTGAGACCACGATGTCCTCAAGGAGCAGGCGCGGCGGAGGCGAATCGGATTTTTCGGTTTGACCCGGTCTTTTCGGCGCC
>JBATHN010000763.1:0-2313 GCA_049666885.1 Desulfobacterales bacterium | reverse complement strand
TCAAGACGACAATTTCACGACAGAATTTCGACACTTCGACGACATTGTGAGAGATGTAGAGAAAATAGCGCCGCGGATAAAACGCTTTGATCCGCAGAATGATCTTCTCGCGGGTCAGTTCATCGACGTTGGCAAGGCTTTCGTCCATGATCAGAAAATCGAAGTCCTGCAGAAGATAGCGCAGGAGATTGACTCTGTTCTGCTGCCCCAAGGAGAGTTGGGAAAACCGCTGCCGCAAACAGTCTTCAAGTCCGAAAATCGAGATCAGTTCTTCCCGGCGTTCCTGTCGGCCGGCCGGGGTGATCTTCTCGAGGTGTTTTCCGACACCCGACCAGCCGGGCAGGCGCTCTGTATTGTATGAATAAAGAAAAGTCTTCATCCCCTCGTGGCCGACCTCGCCGGAAAAATGCCGCATGTCACCGGTCAGAATTTTGGCCAACGATGTTTTACCGACACCCGATGGCCCGAAAAGGGAGTTGAACCCCGGTTCTTTTAATTCAAATGAAAGATCTTGAAAGATAAAGTTCGGCGAACCCGGATATTTGAGGGTTACGTTTTGGATCTGCAGGCTCATAGGCGGGCTTTAAAAGTCGGTCTACTTTGCGCGCCCCGCCGGGTCGAAAAACTGTGACAGCCTGTTTTTCAGGGTATCCAGAAGCGGTTTGCGAATCTGCACGTTAAGGTAAAGATCGCCGGGCGACTCCCCACCCTTGCCGTCATGCCCCATACCGGTCAGGCGAATCCTCTGTCCCTGGCGGATGCCCGGCGGTATCTTCACCACCAGCTTTTTCGATTTCTCAGACATAAAATAAGCATACGGCCCGCCGGTCTGTGCCAGTTGCGGGCTGATGTGAATCGTATCGCGGACGTCCACGCCCTTTTCCGGCAGTTCAACGCCACTGATGTTTTTCAAGAATCGGCGGGCGAGTTTACCGAGCACCCCGCCTTGCGGCAACACTGGACCTTGACGGGTGTTGGCGCGTCCGGAACCGGTGAAGATAAACCCCCTGGCAAACATTCCAGGACGCCTGAACTCGAAACTCCGATATCCCGGACCATAAAACTCCTTGAAAATGTCTTCCACCCCCCTGACGCCGAAGGCGCGAGCCATCTCTTCGAAAACCTGGTGAATGTCCGAACCTCTGAAAATATCCTGGTCGCTGTAACTTTGCCTGAAACGGCTGTGGGCAGTGTCGCCAAACCGTTGCCGCAGGCTGTCGTAATCACGCCGCTTAGTGGTATCCGCCAGCACAGCATAGGCTTCGTTGATTCTTTTCATCTGTTCCGCCGCCTCGGGATCGTCCGGGTTGCGGTCCGGATGGTACCGGTAGGCCAACTTGCGGTAGGCATCCTTTAATTGTCGTGTGGTGGCGTTTTTATCAACGCCCAGAAGACGATAATAATCGCTGGTTGTCATGTGAATTCATATTCCCCGCTCAACGGCGGTTTTCCTGTTTTTTCGGTTAAGGTAAAACAAACCCGGCCGCGAAACAAGCATAAAGCGCGTGCATACCGGACGGATTCAACCTTGCCGGCAAAAGGGTCCCGGTGCTATACTCGATACACAACACGTATTCGTCCTTGTAGAGGAGAAAGCATGTCCGATTCGAGTATCAAGAGCACGGAGGGGGAATTTGACGTCATCATCGTGGGCGGCGGCCCGGCCGGAATGTTTGCAGCCTATTTCCTCTGCGAGCATTCGGACTTGCGCGTGCTGTTGATCGAAATGGGCAAAGACCCCCTAAAACGAAAATGTCCGATGACTGACAATCAGGAGTGTCTCGGGTGCAAGCCCTGTCACATTCTGTCCGGGATCGGTGGTGCAGGTCTTTTTTCGGACGGCAAGCTCAACTATATTCACAAGTTGGGCAAAAGCGACCTGACCCAGTTTATGCCACGTCCCCAGGCAGAAGCCCTTATCGATGAGACCGAAACGATTTTCAATCGTTTCGGAATGGACGGCCCGGTCTACCCGACGAATATGGACGAAGCCCGCAGAATCCGTCAGAAGGCCAAGCGGTACGGTATCGACCTGTTGATTATCCGGCAAAAGCATCTTGGGAGCGACTGCCTGCCGGAGCATATCGCCGCCATGCGTGATTACATCAAATCGAAAGGGGTGGTGTTTCATACCTCCGAGGAGGTCAAGGATGTCATTGTAGAAAACATGGGGGTGACCGGCGTCGTGACCAACCGCGGGTCATACCGTGCCGGAAAGGTCATACTGGCACCTGGCCGGGTGGGCGCCAACTGGATCGGTTCACTGGCGCAAAAATACGAAATCGGTCTCAAGCAGCGCGGCATCGAGGTCGG
>JBATHN010000762.1:0-5522 GCA_049666885.1 Desulfobacterales bacterium | reverse complement strand
GATGGCGTTCGGTCGCGTGGCGACGATCTGGGGTTTCCCGCTCAGCGCGACTTCCGCCAGCACCTTGCCGCCGTAAAGCGGGCGGGTAGCGACGATGCTGCCGTCATCGACCCGCACCGCCACGCAGTCCATGGCCAGGCCGGCATTCAGGCGCGCGGCCAGACGCGCGGCCAGATCTTTGCCCTGGGTCGAGGCGCCCATGATAACCACCTGGGGAGCGACTTCGGCAATCACGCCGGCAGCAACGGTGGTGTACGCATCGGTCAGGTATTCCGCCAGGCGCGGATGGTCGGCCACAATGATTTTGTCGGTCCCGTATTTTCCGAGTTCACCGGCCGCGGTCTCAACACCGGAACCCATCACAAGCGCGGCCAGGTCGGTGCCCATGCCATCTGCGATCCGCCGGCCTTCACTCAAGGCTTCGTAGGTGACTTTTCTGAAATGTCCGTCTCTATGCTCTGCAATGGCTAAAACGCTCATATCAGTCTCCGTATAAATCTTTTTTCAAAAAATTTATTAATGGTAGATTTCGGTTCAGGCCAAGGCCGCAGTGTTTTTGCAACCGGAGGCGTAGCGGGCTACGTCGAGGATTGCAAAAAACGAGAACGCCGGCCTGGACCGAAATATGCCGTTTATGGCTGGACACTTCAAAGGACTTTGGCCTCCTCCGCCAGCAACCGCACCAACATCGCCGCTTTCTCGGCTGCGGTTTCACCTTCGACCATACGACCGCCTTTTCTTTCAGGCGGCGGTTGCATGGAAACGAGCTTTGTTTTCGGCTCACCCAGAGCCGCCGCATCCAGGCCGATGTCGGCGAGGCTCTTGGTGGCCAACGGTTTCTTCTTGGCTTTCATGATCCCCGGCAAAGAGGCATAGCGCGGTTCGTTCAGCCCACGCTGCGTGGTAAAGAGAGCCGGTAGCGGAGCCTCGATCACGACCACGCCCCCCTCGATCGTTCGTCGGCACCTGATCTTTCCGTCGCTGATCTCCTGCTTGTTGACCACTGATATATTGGGGATGCCCAGGAACTCGGCAACGGCGGTGCCCACCAGGTAGTTGTCGTCATCAACGGCCCGCTGTCCGGCAATGACGATATCGTAGGGAATTTTCTTTAAAGCCGCCGCAAGGATCCGCGCCACTCCCAACCCGTCGCACTTGAGGGCCGCGGGGTCATTGATCAGAATGCCTTCGTCGGCACCCATAGCCAGTGCCGTTCGGATCGCCTCGGTGGCTTTATCGGGTCCGACGGTGAGGATGGTGACCTTTCCGCCATGGGCTTCCTTGATTCGCAACGCCTCTTCAACCGCAAATTCGTCATAAGGGCTGATGACCCATTTTAGGTCGGCCATTTTAATCGACACACCGTCTTCGGCAATGCCGATCATCGACTCGGTCGCAGGAACCTGTTTCAACAAGACCACAATTTCCACTTCTTTTTCCTTTCTTCCTGATATCCGCTGGTTAGCGGTTTAAAGGGACCGCAGCCCCGGTGCTGCCGGGAGGTATAGAGAAGAGATTTATGTTGCGTAAGCTCTTTAATTAAATGGATTTTGAGGAAAAACACTATCGGACTGGGCCATTATTGTCAAGCACTGGTTTCACTAAGGTTTCTTTCACTTGGCCGCTTGAAAAGCCTTTGAATAATGGTCGATCAGCGTTCCGTCGGCCTGCATCTCCACAATCAGGCAGTCCACCCCTTCGAGCCGGTTGACCAGTTCGATTCCTTTATCCGGTCCCATGACAATCAGCGCCGTTGCCAAGCCGTCGGCAAAGGTACAATCGGCGGATAGAACCGATGCGCTGACGACCCCGTTCGCCACTGGATAACCGCTGCGCGGATCAATCACGTGAGAATAGCGTTTTTGGTCGATTTCAAAAAAGTTGCGATAGTCTCCGCTGGTGGCCATGGCCCCATTCGTCAGGTTGACGACCTTGTAAACCTGGTCCGGCGATGCATCTTTTCTCGGGGTATTGATACCGACCCGCCAGGGACGGCCGTCTTTGCGGTGCCCGGCGGCGTAAACCTCACCGCCGATTTCCACCAGAAAATTCTCGATGTCGCTGTCCCTCAGAAGCGCGGCAATCTGGTCAACGCCGTATCCTTTGGCAATCGAGGCGAGATCGAGGGTCACGGCGGCTTTGCGCTTGACCAGGTACCGATCGTCAACGATCTGAACGGCATCGAATCCGACGGCCTGCAGGCGCTGTCGTACCGCCGCCGGCGGCGGGGGAGCCGACTTTATTCCTTCGGTCCCGAAACCCCAGAGATCGACCAACGGCTTTACCGTTCCGTCCCATGCGCCGTCGGTGATTGTGTAGACTTTTTGGGCCATCTGCATGACCCGCATGAAATCGGATGAAACCCGGAATTTCTCACCTGTAGTCGTCAGGCGATTGAAGCGGCTGATGTCACTGTCGTCCCTGTAAGTGGACATGCTCTGGTTGATGTCATCCAGACGTTTGTCGATCTGCGACTTCAGGCCGGAAACCGGTTGAAGGTAACCGGTCACCAGCTTGACGCTGTAAGTGGTGCCCATTGTCCGTCCGGTGAAGACCGTTTCCCTGCGGGCATTACAACCGGCGGGCATTAGGCACAGCAAGGCGATGAATATCACAAAAAAACGCCTGCCTGTCTCGATGCGTTGCCGTTGGAAGCCTTTCACCCCTTCAATCATAACACCCTTTATCATTATTACTGTTAATCAAGATGATTGTGCTGTTTGCTCGAGCAATCCGGCGGCCCGCTCGATCAGTGTCGGAGCGGTTTCCTGCTGTTCGGAAGAAAATTCGGAGACTCCGAAAGCGATCTTGAGCTGAATCCCGTCGTCGACATCATGGCGATTCTGCAGCAGGAACCGCAGCCGATTGCATATCATCCGGGCCTTTTCAACCGCAGTCTGTGGAAACAGCAACCCGAAGATCTGCGGGTCACAGCGCCCCAGCAGGTCGCAGCCGCGAACATTTCGGGTCAGCGTTTCACTGACGGATTGCATGATGGTCTCTTTCTGCCATAAATCCAAGCGGGCATCGGCGGTGTCGAACTCGATCTTCATCAGGCAGAGCGACAGGTGGGTCTGATATCGTCGGGCGCGCTGGATTTCCTTATTCACCTGGCTGGTGAAGCTTTCCCGGTTGTTCAACCCGGTGGCATCGTCCAGCACCTTGACGTCCGACAAACAAGTGGTGAGCCTTTCGACCCGGCCGCAAAGAATCGTCAACAAATTGGTCATGAATTTGCGGGCCGTGGGCGGATACAGCCACTGCAGCCGCTTGATCATCTTCCAGTTGATCGGCAGAAGTTCAACCGGTTCGCAGGCCACGACGGTCGCCGACCTCGGAGCGGAGCGCAGGAGACCCATTTCACCCAGCACATCTCCGGCCTTCATCCGGTTGATCAGCCGCTGGCTGCTTGAGTCCAGACAGGTATCGCCGTCGGCTACTGTGTCGATGACGTCCATTGTCCCCGAGATAATCGTGTACATCGAATCGCTGGATTCCCCCTTGTGGAAGAGGACCTCGCCGGACTCGATTTTTTTTAGGGATCCGGCCATGATGAGGGAGTGGATCTCGGTTCGGGAAAAACCCTTGAAAAGTGGAATACCTTTTGCGGGTTCCTGGCCGAGCTTCAAGCGCACAAGGTCCCACAAAGTGACTAGTTCGACGTGCTGCATCAGCGATGGGAGCAGAATGAGATCACCAACAAGGGCTGCCAGCAATGTGATCGTCATCATGATGCCGAAGACGGCCGTCGGTTTGAAACTGGAAAACATCAGGATCGAAAAGCCCACGCATATGGTCAGGGTCGTAAAGACAATCGGCCTTCCGATCTGCTTGAGGGTGTCTCGTACGGCCCGCTTGTCATCGAGGTCTTTTCTAAAGAGCCGGTTGTATCTGAACAAATAGTGTATGGTATCGTCGACCGCCAACCCGATGGCAATGCTGGCGATCAGGCTGGTCACCATGGACAGTTCGATGCCGAGCCACCCCATGATGCCGAAGTTGACCACGATCGGAAACAGGTTCGGTAAAATGGCAATCGCGCCCACTTTAAACGATAAGAAAAGAATGAACATGATGGTGAAAATCAGAACCATCGTCAGAGAAAGGCTCTTGACCTGGCCACTGGTCAAATGCTGACTGCTGGCGGAAATGACGATCCCAAACCCCGTGACATCCCACGACAGGTCCTTGGCGAAATTCTGCCGCATATGAGCGATTATTTTGTCGCGGGTTTCTAAAAACTCCCGTGAACTCGACAGGTGGGTCAGCAGAACGATATTCGTCTTGGACAGGTTCGGGCTCATGAATCGGTCGAACATGTCCTGACCGAGCATGGTCGCGTAGTTGTTGATCACCATTCGGGATTCGAAACCTTCTTCTGGCAGGGCGTAGAACTTGGGATCGAATTCATTGAGAGCATAGTTCACCAGCTTCATGTAATCGGCGAAAGATATGGTTTTATCGACACCGGGCAGGGTCACCAGAAATTCCTGTAAACGAGCGATATCGGAAACGTGTCGGGGATCTTCGAAGTAGTCGTTGTCCTTGCTCTCCACAACGACGTTTATCGGAAAGCTCCCCGATAGATCCCGGTAAATGTCGTGAAAGTGTTGTATGACCGGTGTCTCCGGTTTGAAATAGCCAATCGGATTGGTCTCGACGCGAATGCGCAAGATCCCGATCGAACAGATCACCACGATAGCGCCCAGGATAGGAAGGGCCACCTTTTGTTTGTTCAGGTCGATATGAATGACTTTTTCGATGAACCAATCGAAGAAATCGGGCGCCATTTTTTCCTGGCATCGCTTATCAAGAGGCAGGGGTATGAGCGCCAGGGCGCCCGGAAGAACGCCGAGGGTGATCACCAGCAGGCTGAACATGCCGAAGCAGGAAAATAATGCGAACTCACGGATCGTCGGGATGCGGTTGACTAAAAGAGACCCAAGACCGATGGTGGTCGTCAACACCGCCAAGGCCGTTGGAAACGAAATGTTCGTGAACGTCGCCTTCGATGCCGCTTGCGGTGAATCGGCTTCGCGAATGCATGTCAGGTATTCCGAGACGATATGAAGACAGTACGCCGTTCCGACGGCGATGAGAAATACCGGAACGATCATGGTGAGCATAGACAGCGGGATCTTTAACAAGGCCATCAGACCGAATGTCCAGACCAGCGCCAGAGAAACGCAAACGAGGGGGATGAGAATATATTGGACTTTCCGGAAGAGAAAAAAGAGGATAACGGCAATCAGAAAAAAGGTAATCGGCGGCAGCCGGAAAAAATCTTTCTCGGTGAACCTGACGAGGGCTTGCGAAATCAACGGCATACCGACTTGATAGAGTGACAAGTCTTTTCCCGCCGTTGAAATGAGCCGTTCTACTTGCGGAATGATCTGATCCGGTTCGCTATCGGACTTCAGCACCAGAGTCAACGCCGTTGTTTTGCGATCGTCCGAAAAGAGATTTTTTTTGAAAAGATGGACGTAAGAGACAACCGTGGCAAATTTATCCAGACGCCACTT
>JBATHN010000761.1:0-2132 GCA_049666885.1 Desulfobacterales bacterium | reverse complement strand
CCGACCGTCAGAGCCGATACCGCTCATCTGCAGATGGTGCTGACGGCAGTTGTCGCCAATGCCGAGGAGGCCATCGAAGAACGGGGACGTATTCTCGTTGCGACGCGTAAAGCCGATCCGGAGCCGGTCTTCTTCGACTGCAACCCGGACCTTCAACCCGGCAACTATGTCTGTCTGTCCATTGCCGATACCGGCAAAGGGATGGACGAGTCGACCCGCAAAAGGGTGTGCGAGCCTTTTTTCACGACCAAACTGCACAGCCGCGGACTGGGAATGGCCGCCGTTTACGGAATGGTCAAGAAACAGGGTGGCTGGCTGTCGATTCAGAGCCTGCCGGGCCGCGGTACGACCGTGAGCATCTACCTCCTGGCCCAAGACACTGAATCGAACACCTAATCAGGATAATCCACCGCTCGAAGACACCCGTCCACCACTTACCGGCGCAATCGGGTTTTGTTGATTTGCCCCTTGATAGTCTGATTTTTAACCTTGGTGTTAAATTCAAGTTCTCCTTACCCTTAAGTAGGTCAATCCCGAAGCAATCACCATTGGGACGACGCCGATAAAGATCAGGATCAGATGCGACGGCATGCTGACCCATTCTCAGCATTCGGATTCGCTCCGTACCGATGAATTCAAGACTGCGGGCATGCCAGTAGCCATTTTCAAGCACATCCCAGACCTGTAAAATACCCTCCGGAAACAAAGCTCAACCCTATCACTGGTGAGCTATACGATCAAAAAGCCTTGACCTTCTTTTTTCCGCCAAAATACCGCATGAATTGCGCCCTCTCATATACCGACGGGTCTACACTCTTACCTTGGCTCATTTTGCCTTTAAAGCTCGACAACCGGCCATAGCCTTTGCCCGCCATCCAACTTTCCACACGATCCAGCAATTGCTCCAGGTATCCTGTGCCGTTTTTATACAGGCAGGAAACCACCTGAACCGCATCCGCACCGGCAAGGACCAGCTTTATGACCGCATCGCCATCATGAACCCCGGTTGAAGCGGCAAGATCACAATTGACCTTTTCCGCCATGATCGCAACCCACTTCAAAGTGAGCGCCAATTCCGCAGGTGTGCTGAAAACAAAGGCCGGTGAGACTTCAAGCTTGTTGATGTCGAAATCCGGGCTGAAAAAGCGGTTAAACAGCACCAATCCTCGAATTCCCGTCTTCGACAATTTTTGAATCATCGGTCCGAGGTCTGTAAAATAGTGGCTGATCTTCAATGCAACCGGTATAGAGAGTTTTTGGGTTATTTTCTCGGTTATCTGAAAATAGACCCTTTCTTTGGTTTCTCTTGTGTGGTCGAAGTCGGTGGGAGGAAAAAACATATTCAACTCGAGCGCATCGGCCCCAGCTGCCTCTATGTGCTTGGCATACGCCATCCACTCAGCTGAATGAAAATAGCAATTGATACTCGCAATGACAGGGATCGAGACAGCCTTTTTGCTATCCTCGACAAGCGCAATGTACTTGTTTAGATTTTCCTCCCGGATAACGTAGTCATAATACTCGATGGGATTTTTTCGTCCGTCATAATCAAAGTATTTATCGCTCTCGCCGACTTTTTTCGCGGTTTTCATAAAATCCGCATACTCTAAAGCCACCTCTTCCTCGTAAATGGATTTTAAGACAACTGCACCGGCACCTTTTGCTTCGATATCCTTGATTTTTTCAACCGAGCTCGTTAATCCGGAGCTGCCGACGATAATCGGATTCTTTAATTCAAGACCAAGATATTCAGTTGATAAATCCGCCATTTTATTTTCCTCCTTCTTCCAGTCCAAACTTGATTTTGGACCTACCCTATGACGACTTGATAAAAATGAGGCGTGGGATCGCCGTCAAATAGTGGTGTGACTTGCTCACCTGCTGTGTCATGGGCAGGACTGCTCTGCACTGCCTTGAAAGCGTCCTGACTTTCAAACTCAACGACAGCGGCATAATTGCCCTCCCCCAAAGGCTTCAAAAGCCTCCTCCCGATAAAACCCTTATACTTGGAGAATTCTTCGTTTGACGAAGCAAACCACTTTCGAAATTCAGCATCCTTGCCTGCTTTTATGGGCGGAAAAGAGATTAGAGCTACAAACATAATGTCACCTCCATCGTTTCAGGCTTTTGGG
>JBATHN010000760.1:0-4537 GCA_049666885.1 Desulfobacterales bacterium | reverse complement strand
TGGGTTTGCCCCTTTTTGTAATAAGAATATGCTTTTTGCCAAAAGCCACTTGGCCTAACAACTCTGAAAAATGCTTTTTGGCTTTTGCAATATTTACTGTCTCTTCGGTCATCGCTTGCCTCCTGAGTTGAACCATTATGGTCAAGATGACCCAAAGCACAATAAATGTCAAGAAAAATACAGCAAAGATCGGCTATCCGGGCTCCGGCAGCCTGGAATTGAAACAAAAGATAAAGCCGAGGTGGATTTTGTGATCGAAGCGGGTAAACGTCTCATTCCGGTGGAGGTTAAATAATTCTGAGGCCTTTGGCCTTCTCGACCGCCTCCCGGCGGTTGCCGGCATTGAGTTTCTGATAGATGTTCTGCAGGTGTGTTTTTACGGTTGCGGGTGAAACGGATAGTTTGTCAGCGATCTCCTTATTCTGAAGCCGCTGCGCCAGCAGCTCCAGGACCGCAAGTTCTCGATTGGTCAGGGGCTCAACGAGTGGTATTTCGTTTTCGGATTTTGGATTTTGGATTTTGGGTTGTTGAGGGTGGATTTGAGGTTGGGCCCCGGATCGGAAATCGGGAAAAGCGGACAGGATCTTTTCGATATAATCGACAGCAGCGGTCCGTTTTCGTAACTGTTTCAGTAGATCGGCCATTGGGGGGCCCAGTTCCACAAAGGGTTGTATGATATCGGACGAATTGGCCAGATCCAATGCCTGCTCCGTCGCCTTCAGGGCCTCATCCATCCGGCCCAGTTTGTAATGCGCGACAGCCAACAATGACGATATGCTTATCGATTGAAGGACATTGTGGTTGGCCTGATTCAACTGCAAAAGTTTCTGGAGTCCTATCTGGGCATCCTGCAGGCTTGACTCCGCCCCCCCGGCAAGAAGTGCCCTGTAATAGGTAACTGCCGGGATCTCGATCCACCAGACCATGTTTTCGACAGGGGACGAACTGCCCTGAAAAAATGTGGTCATCGGTTTCTGTTTGGCCTGCATGATTAACAGTCTTGCGTGACTCGAATCGGCAATCAAGGAACAGCTTGGATCATGGATCGAATGACCAAATTCGCGCAGGTCATTTATCGTTGCAATAGCCTTTTCGGGTTTACCGGCCGTCTGGTATGTGAGAGCAAGCCCCGCCATGCTGTCAGCGGCGGCCCGCGTGTGCAGGATATATTTTTGGTCAATGGCTCGAACGAAACAGTCAATGGCCATATCAACGTCATGTCGAAAAAAGTGGATGAGCCCTCCGAGATAAACACTCCACGCCCTGGCATAGTCATAGTTGCCTTTTGAGGCGCAGTCATGGAGCCTCTGATTTGCCACGGCGGCCTGTTTCAGTTTGCCTGACATAACATGAATGTAGACCAGTGTTACTAATAGCCTCGTCCGGGTTATACCCCCGGCCCATTGGGGGTGAAGGAGGAAATGATTCAGGGTGTCGAGTGCGTCTTCTTCGTGCCCCTGCATCTGAGTGGCCAATCCATGCAGGATTTCGATCTGACCGCGAATTTCATGATGGGTATCGAGAACCCGTTCTCTGGCATTATTGAGGTGTTTCAGGCTCGCACGGCCTTGATTTTGAAAATAATAAAAATAGCCACGGAAGAAATCGATCTCCCCTCTGAGAGATAGATCATCGCGGGAGTCGCTCAACAGCGGTTCGGCGGCATCGATAACCGGTGGAATCCTGGAAATCTCAAAATGATGATACAGCATCCAGGCTTTAGTCAATAAGAGGCCCGGTTGCTGTCGCACCAAATTATCAGGCAGCATGGACAGCCATCTCTCGAGGACATACCATCTGTCGGCATTTAGTACAGCCTGTCGATTCTGTTCCAGCAAATGAGCCGCACCGACTTCGTTCCCCGCAGCGAGTGCATGTTTGAGGGCTTCATCAATGAAGCTATTTCCTGAAAACCACTCATAGGCCCTGACGTGGAGTGCGGCGATTTCCTCGTCGCTGTATCTTTGATTTAATAAGTCAATCAAGAGGTCTCGGAACAGGTGGTGGTAACGAAACCACCGGTTGCTTTTATCCAGGGGAATGACAAACAAGTGCGTTTTGATCAGCCAGTCGATGAAATCCCGGCCGCTGGCATCCGCTTCCATTTGATGCCCTTCCGAATCCTCCAGGGTCAGCGCCTCGCAAATTGGGGCACAAAAACGATCCAATATGGCGGTTTGCAGGAAATACCGACGAAACTTCGGTGGAATTATAGAAAAGACTTCTTGCATCAGGTAATCCCGCACGAATTGCTTCGTCTCCAGCAACCCGACGATCAACCGTTCCTGATCGGCTTCGTTCCGGATGGAAAGGGCTGCCAGGTGCAAACCGGTCACCCAGCCTTCCATTCTTTCTTCTAAAACTTGCGCGGTATTGTCCGTAATGGCGATGCGTAGAAATCGCTCCAAAAAAGATTTTGTCTCTTGAACGGTAAAGCGGAGGTCTTTGGTGGATATCAGATTCAACATTCCCCGGGCGCGCAGAGATGTCAAAGGCAGAGGCGGATCCCGCCGGGTGGTCAGCACCAGGTGCATGTGAGGGGATGGATGCACCAGCAGTTCCGAAAACAAATCGTGTATCGAGTCGGTGTGGATAAGGTGATAATCATCCAGAACGAGGATAAAGGGGTCAGGTATTTGCTCCAGGTCGTTCAGCAGGTGCTGGCTGATCACCTTCACGGACGGCAACTTGTGGGCCTCCAAGAATGATCTCGTTTTTAACTCCTGCTGCGGAGCCACGCTTTGGATGGCTTCAATGATATAGTCTAAAATCACGCGCAGATCGTTGTCGCCGTTATCCAGCGACACCCAGGCACCGGCAAGTGCCGTCACATCCAGCCACTGGCTGGCCAGAATGCTCTTGCCGTAGCCGGCCGGGGCGACAATCAATGTCAGAGGCTTTTCCGCACCGTTCTCCAACACCTCGATCAATCGTGTCCTGGGGATCACATGGTTAGCGATCTGCGGTCGATGCAGTTTGGTGTACAAAATCTGCGTGGATCGTTCATCGGGTTCGGACCTGGATTCCGAAACGAGCGCCTTGTAGTCTGACACCAGTGTGCGGGAGATGGATTTGTTTAAATATACATTTCCGGCAAGCACCGATCGGATGCCTTCAATCATCTCCTCCGGAATGCTCTCCTTGAGGATGTAGCCCGACGCGCCCGCCTCTATCATGTCCCTGACAAATTGTTTGCCGGAATGCACCGACAGGGCCAACACGCGGGTAGCGGAACACTCCGATATGATCTGCCGGGTGGCCTCGATCCCGTTAAGATGCGGCATATTGATGTCCATAACCACAAGATCGGGACACTTTTGGCGCACCAGTTCGATGGCCATCTGACCGTCGTTGGCTTCACCCACAACGGTGAGATCCTTCTCTTTGGCCAGCAGCTGGCGAAGCCCATGGCGGAATACGGGATGGTCGTCGACCAGAATTATCGTGGCGGGCACAGGATGCTCCTTGGTTGGTTTTGTACGTCGTCGGAAAGCTTAAGCGTTAAAGAAATTAGCATACTGGAGTATTGGAGTGATGGAGTATTGGAGTATTGGAGTGATGGAGTGATGGAGTATTGGAAAAATCCAGGCGCGCATTTGTTTTCAATCATTCCCATACTCTGCATTGCTCTCTTTGACGACCAGGCTGTCAATCCAGTCTCCGCGATCACGCTTTTTCTCCAGGCTCACCACTAGCTTCAAAAGCCCATTTTCGAGTTTGTAGGCCAGAGAATCCAGTTTTTCGAATGGCTCTTTGGATATCTGTTTCGATTTTGCATATGCATGGAGTCCTGATACGGATTCTCCCAATGATCCCAGACTGATATTGAGAAAATTAAGATATTCCTTTATGGAACGTCGACAGTAACCTTCGGCAATGTTGCGGTGTACCGAATCAACCGAGGCGATCTGCTGTGAAGCTACACGCTTCAACTCATAAGGGAACGGACGAAATACCTCACATGTTATAACGTAGTAGTGAATCGCATCATTCCACACTGTCAATTTTTTGTATCCACGATTCCGATTCTTCCTAATCATTACACAACTCCATTACTTTACACCAGTACTCCAACACTCCACCACTCCATTTATCATAGCTCCAATTTTGTTGTTCATTAGACTTTGTAAGTTTGACGTTGAGCGTTGGACGTTCAATCCGTTCCTACCGCCATCACTCCATCACTCCAAAACTCCATCATCGGTTTCGGTTGGACGTTCAGTCTTTCCGCCCTTCCGCCACCGGCACCCTCAACACCACCCGGCATCCTTTTCCCGGTTCGGACTGGATGTCGAACGCTCCTCCCATATTGGTCATACGCTCCTGGATGCTGAACAGACCGAAGCCGCCTTTTTGTCCGTTTTTTGACTTTAACGCATTGCGATCGAAGCCGATGCCGTCATCTTCGATGGTGATTGATATGTCGTTGTCTTGTTCTTCCAAATGAACCGCGACCTTGTTCGCCCGGGCATGTTTGACCACATTGGTGAGCAGTTCGCGCACACTGCGAAACAGGAGGGTCTGTATGTTTTCAACC
>JBATHN010000759.1:0-1860 GCA_049666885.1 Desulfobacterales bacterium | reverse complement strand
GGTTTGGCCTCTGCAGCCGGTTTAGCCGGGGCTGCCTTGGCTGCCGGGGCTGCCTTTTTCTCGGCTGCGATGGTCAGGTCCGGTTGCGGCGCCAGCGACGCATAGTCGATGTCGACATCGGCCAGGGTCTTTTTGATGGGGGCCACGTCGGCCGCGGACCCGCCGTCGGCAATCAGGTCGATGTAAGACTTGACCATTCGGATGGCCTCGGGATGGCGCATGATCAGAATGTTGCTGCCGGCCGTCAGGTAGGAGACCGCCGCGGTGGCTTCCATGAGGATGGCACGCCGCTCCGGGTCGCCGAGAATGGGTGCTTCGTCCGCCGGCTGTTTGGCCTCTTTGCACTTCCATACCTCGTTGGCCACGTTGTTGATGATCGGAAGCTGCAGTTTGTCGTCGCCCTGCGTCAGAGCGGCCATGCGGATGCGCTCCATGACGGAGTAGGAGTACTCCAGACCGTACCCCAGACCGCCTGTCGTTGGATCGATGATGACCCGATCGACGGGCATGCCGAGGTTTTCGAGCAGGATGTTGATCTGCTTGGCGAGGTTGACGTCGATGGGTGACGATGAGATGATCGTGTGCCCGTAGCCCATGGCCGCGGCGGCGATGCCCTTGTGGTTCTTGTCTTCCACCGGCCCCATGATCAGGGACTTGTCCTGGCAGGTTTCGGCGACTTTTTTGAGGACCTCCTCGTCCTTCTGAACGTTCGCGCATCCCCAGACGATCAGCGGCACGTCGATGGCGTCGGCCACTTTTTTAACCACGGCGGCCGCATCATCGGCGCTTCTATTCTGGCCGTTCGGATCGATGCTCTTCAACTGGAGCACGATCAGTTCGGCGCCATAGTCGTCGACGCATTTTTTGGCCCAGGCCGCCGGGTCGGCAATCACATCCTTGAACGGACTCAAGGCGGCTTCCGCCCAGTCTTCCGGCTCCATGTCCCAGACTTCCATGGCGATTCTGGGTTTGTTGGGCACGTCACCTTCAAACTGGTAAAACGGATAGCAGTTTTCTCCGCCGACGGTCACCGCCTTCGCGCCTTCCCCCAGGGTGATCTCCTTGATCTTTCCCGTGTACGATTCCTTGTAAAATTCGAAGCCCAATGTTACCTCCTTCATCTCAATAAATTTAGTTATTCGATGAGGTTATGCTCCACGCGATCTTGCGCACACCAGCCGGGTAAAATGAGAATACCCGGAGAATCGAAGTTTTACCCCCCCTTTCGTCTTTTGAATTTTCCGGTCTATTCACTTCTAAAGAGTAAACGACTTACAGCAGTTTTAAATATTTGTATAATTATGATGAAACAGCCCGAAGGGCGCTGGTGATGTCGTTGCAACAGATGAGGGAAAGTCAAGCCGTAAAAGGTTAAAATTGTCCATCGCATTCAATTGGATGTTGCCAAAAACGTTTCCTTATATTGGTAAATTATCTTTGTCAATAGATGAGTCCAAAAATCAAGCCACGTCAGGGCAGCGTCCGCACTATGAATTCAACACGGCCCTGCGCTTATCCAGACGGGTCTTGAGCCTCGGAAACTGGTTGAGATCAGTGTGGGGCAGAAACAGTGCCGCCACGTAATTGTCCATGTAAGACGGCGTCTCCGACAGCTCGAAATTGGTCATCTTGCGGGTGACCTCCACCACGTCGCGGCGAATCCGGTTGGTCAGCGCACTCATTTTGGCACCCATCAGCGAACCATTTCCGACAAACGTCACCCGATCCGGATCGATCTCCGGCAGCAGACCGATGGTCATCGCCTTGGCCAGATCGACGTAGCTGCCGAAGCCGCCGGCCAGGACGATGCGCTCGATGTCCGCGATGCCCATACCCACCTCGGCCAGCAAAGTCATGCAG
>JBATHN010000758.1:0-4438 GCA_049666885.1 Desulfobacterales bacterium | reverse complement strand
GCAGAGCCGACTCCGACCAACTCAAATGGCGCCGCATGCGCTTCAAAAACAACAAGGTCTGGCAGGCCACGGACCTCAACGGGCGACCGCTTGAGAAAAACGGTAAAGTCCTGATCAAATACCAGCTGAATCAGGATTACGAATACTGGGTGAATCCCGCCAGCCTATTGCAGATCGATGCACCTGTCGAAGCGAGACCCGCCGGCGTTCGCCGGCAGTCAGGAGCACCGGCAAAAAAGCAAAAGGCCGTGCCGCCGGCAGCCCCGAACACCGTTCACATTTACACCGACGGCGCCTCCTCGGGGAACCCCGGCCCATCCGGCATCGGGGTCGTATTGCAATACGGGGAAAAGACGAAGGAAATCTCGAAATTTATCGGCAACACCACCAACAACGTGGCCGAGCTCGAAGCGATCCGTACCGCTCTCATGGAACTAAAGCGCCGGAACCTGCCGGTCAGAATCTACACCGACAGCAGTTACGCGCAAGGCGTGCTGTCGCTCGGATGGAAGGCTCAGAAAAACAAGGAACTCGTCGAGGCAATCCGCAATTTGCTATCGGCACTAAAAGACGTGACACTCATCAAGGTTCGCGGTCATTCCGGGCACGCGCAAAACGAGCGTGCCGATCAGTTGGCCCGCGCTGCCATCGTGTCCGTCGGCCGGGGATGCCCACCTTAATAAGACCTGAAGAACTAAAAATAAGGTAACCGACAGGGTTGCAAAGTCCGATGCGCTTCAAACCACCTAATTGTAAGTGTTTACAGGGTGCCGCAGATGCAAGGCGTCGGGCACGCAGACGTACTTTCGTACTTCAAGTGCCCGACAACAAAGCAGATGCGGTGCCCTGTGAACGCCTACAAAAAAAGAGCCCCACCATGGCGGCAGGGCTCTGTTGGTCAGATAAGCCGGCTAGGCCTGTTTCAAGCCCTTGATCTCATCTTTGAGTTCGTCGATTTCCTTTTTATATTGCTCAACCTCGTCCTCCTTTGCCGATGAGGACTCGAAGGACGGCTCGTCTTTTTTCCAGGTATCCTTGAGTTCATCAAAACCAAGATAGATTGCCAGCCCGCCGCCAAGCAGGAGCATAATCGGAATGATGCCGGCCAAGACCATCAAAAATTCGCTCCACCAAATCCCCAGGCCGACCAGTCCCAGTGCCGCCGCAATCGCCCCACCGATTAACGTTTTCATAAAAACCCTCCTCTTTTTTTTTGTGTTCACACCAGGTATTGTTTCTATTTTTGAGCGGCTACTCTAATACCGCTTACATCGTAGGTCAAATAAAATTTTCGACAAGAAGCGGCACTTCCCGTCAATTGAATGGTAACGGGCCGAAATTGCATAAAAGCCTAACCGGCCTGCCGCCGCAAACGACAAGACTCTGCGGTCATTAACACAGTTTGGTGGTCAAGACAAGTCTCTTTGACGTCTCAAACAGGGACGGTATCGTTTTTGCGGGCCCATACCGCGCTTCGCCGCCGCGCCCACCGAAATCAAATAAAAGATTGCAAATCAGCTTTCATTTTGGTAGTAAATTTATTTTTAATTGTAGATAGTTAAATTGAAATTACGGCCGCCTCCGCCATGATGCCCACGGTCGCAATCCATTGTTATCGGACATCAATCGGGGTCTCTGAGGTGTTGAAATTATGGAATGTTGGATCATTGGGCAAAAAAGCAGAAATAGCGTTTTTTAAAAAGAATGCCTAAAAACCCATTATTCCAATATTCCAGCATGCTAACTATCATCATTTTTATTTTTCCGTTAGGATTCAATCACACCCCTTCAAGGCTCGTATGTTCCGGATGACGAAACCGAGTTCCTCGGACACTTCTGACACACATCTCGGATGGTTCAGCAGGCTGCTCGGCGGCACGACGGATCATTACAGCTGTTTTCTGCCGCAAAAACTCGGCCGGCTGAGAACGGTGTTGTTGAAGATGTTTTACTCCGGCATAGCGCTCAGCGCAGATTTGACCGCTGTCATCGATCAGATCCCGAAAAACGCCGTCATCGTCTACATCAACAAGAACAAAAACAAATTCGAATACCTCTTTTACCACACGGCCTTTTCCCGGAGAGGTTGTCCCGTTCCGGAAATCGGTCTCGACTACCGCACGGTAGTCTGGCAGCCTGTCGCGCGTCTTCTCAAAATCTTTCTGGCCCACCTCAGTTATTTTGTCCGCAAACTGTCCTTCCAGAGCCCTTACAAGAGCGGCTACATTCAACGCGAATTGCTCAACCGAAAGGCCGGGTTTCTGTCGCTGGTGGATAAGGGCGAATTTTATCAACGCTTTCTCAGATCCAAGATTGACCCGCTTGAATACCTGGTCGAGTTTCAGAAAAAAACCGACCGGCCCATTTATCTGGTCCCGCTGCTGATGTTTTTCAGCAAAGATCCTTTTCGCTCCAATCCGACCCTGATCGACATGATGTTCGGCCCGGAAGGCAAACCGGGCACCATCCGCCGCCTGGTAACACTTTTTAGAAACCCTGGCAAGGTGTTCACGGAGATATCGACGCCGGTCAATCTGATGGCGTTTCTTTACAAAACCGAAATCCACGAAAAAAATACCGTATATCAGTCTCTGTATCTGCGGCGCTTCCTGCTGAAGCAGATCAATCGGCATCGTCAGACCATCACCGGTCCGGTTCTCAAAAGCCCGGAAGAACTCAAAGAGAACATTCTGACGGCAGAACGATTCCAGGAATTTTTGACCAAGCTCGCTGATTCGCGTCAGACCACGATTCACAAACTTCGCAAGGAAGCGGCGGCCAATCTGCGTGAAATCGCCGCCAAATACAGCACCAATATGATCAAAATTGCGTCGGTTGCGGTCGGCTCCATCATCGACACCATGTTCGACGGCGTCTCATACAACAGCGATGGTCTCAAGTACGTCAAATCAGCCTCACGCAACGGCCCACTCGTTCTGGTACCCTGCCACAAGAGCCACATCGATTACCTGATCTTGTCCTATATACTGTATCACAACAACATGCCCTGCCCGCATGTAGCGGCCGGTAAAAATCTGTCGTTCTGGCCGATCGGGCCGATGTTCCGAAGAGGCGGGGCTTTTTTCATCCGGCGCAGTTTCCGTGGTGCCGTTCTTTATTCGAGGGTTTTTGCAGAATACCTGCACAAACTGCTCGAGGAGGGGTTCAATGTCGAATTCTTCATAGAGGGGACCCGCAGCCGAACCGGCAAGATGATTTTGCCGAAACTGGGGTTTCTGTCAATGCTGTTCGAGGCCTTCAGAAACGGTGCCTGCGAAGACATGATCTTCGTACCGATCTTTATCGGTTATGACCGCGTGTTGGAGGAAAGCTCCTACATCAACGAACTCAGCGGCGGGCAGAAGGAGCCGGAAAGTTTTCGACAGGTCATCAGCGCCCGACGGTTCCTTAAGAAGCGCTACGGTAAAATTTACCTACGTTTCCATGAACCGCTGTCCCTCAGCCAGCTGCTGCGGGACCAGGGCTTGAATATCCGGGAGATCAGCCCCAAAGAGAAAAACACCTTCTGCAGAAACCTTGGATTCCGGATCGTCAACGCCATCAACAAAGAGACCGTGGTCACCGCGCATGGCCTCTGCGCCTGCGCCATTCTCAACACCCCCAAGCCCCGGTTTACCCAGGCCCATCTCAAGTCGATCGTCGACCTTTACATGCGCCATCTCAACACTCAGGCAGCTCAATTGGCCGACACCCTTTTGCTCGATCCGGATTATGCGATAAACAATGCCCTGGAGTCTTACGTCCAGAGAAAATTCATCGAGTCGATCGCCAAATCGAAAGAAGACGTGGTCACGGAGACCGAATATACGGTTAATGAAAGCCAACGCACAAGCTTGGAGTACTATAAGAACAACTGTGTTGCTTTTTTCATTCCGGCGGCGTTTACCGCTCTCGAGATCCTTCACCTGGACGCCTTTCAGTTCGCCGCAGCCGACATTCACAACGGATACCGGTTCCTGCAGCACCTGTTCAAGAATGAGTTCGCCTACGACGTCGACTTGAATCCGGAATACGTGGTCCGCAAAACGCTCAAGGTTTTCATCGATGATGCGGTCCTCATTCCCCACCAGACACTGCCGGACACTTACAACATCACGTCTGCCGGTTTCAGAAAGCTGAAACTCTTTGCCGCATTTCTGACAACTTATTTCGAATCCTATCTGATCGTGTTGAATCACTTCATGTGGGCACCGCCGGAAGGCCTGAATGCCAAGGATCGGCTAAAAAAGATCGAAGCCAGGGGCCGGCGGATGTACAAACGCAAGGAAATCGGACGCCGCGAATCACATTCCAAGGTGACCTATGAAAACGCAGCCGATTTTTTCATCAGTCAAGGAATTAAAAGCTCGGAAGATATTGAAAAAACCGAAACTTTCGCCGTCGCCATCAACCGTTACCTCAGCCGCCTGCAATAACG
>JBATHN010000757.1:0-3552 GCA_049666885.1 Desulfobacterales bacterium | reverse complement strand
GAGTATAGATGAGCATGATCTTGTTTTCGGAGATAAATCGAGCCAACTTTGATGTGGGAGATTATAAAATGTCAAAAGAAAGCTATTGTTGCTTTCGAGGCGTCAATTGCCAAACTCGATATCAGGGTTGGCCGAGTCACTGAAGTTAATCTCGAAACCAGAACGCATAAGCCAACCTACAAAATGATCGTTGATTTCGGAAAGTTCGGAAAGCGCGTGAGTTATGGTCGCTTTACCAGTCATCCAATAGATGATGTAAAAAAACGGCTTGTCCTTGGCGTATTGAATTTTGAGCCCCGGCAAATGGGACCCGTTATTTCTCATAGTGTCCATCCAGAAATAGGCAAATTGGTTCGAGATCAAGGCGTGCGAAGAATATTACAGCAGGCATATGGTTGATATTCTGAGTATAAAATTTGTCGCATAACGCAGATATCGGGCAAATTAGTCATTTATGGATAGGCACTACCTAAGCAGAATTTCTGCTTGCGTTAATATTGCCATACAAAGACCGCTCGACTAACTTTTCATAAAACGGTCGGTGCTTGGATTTGCGCTCAATTTTCTGTAACGCATATTGCTGGATGGCCAACAGGGGCAAGACGATGCGTTCCCGGATCTCGATCGATTTTTTAGATACCGGTTCCTCTTCCATCAAAGCCCGGTATCCGGAAATCATCAGGACCATCTCTTTGGACAGCCGGTATTCGTCCAACAGCATGTTCCAGAAGTCGTGGTAGGCGTCATCCTCGGCAATATAGGCGGTCAATTCAAAATAACACTTGGACAAAGCCATCATGCTGTTAAGGATCAATGCCTTGAAAAAGGGCACGCCATGAAACAATTGTTTCAATTGATCGGTCTTTCCCTCGGCAACCAGGGCTTGGAGGGCCGTTCCAACACCGTAGTACCCCGGCACATTTTGCTTCAGTTGGCTCCAGGAGCCCACGAAAGGGATCGCCCTCAGATCTTCGAGGTCCAGTTGTTCCTTGTCACCCCTCTTGTCGGGCCGGCTGCCGATATTGGTTTTGCCATAATATTTGAGCGTGCTCTTGTTTTCCAGGTAGGGAATAAACATGTCATGGTTTTTAAGGGCCGTGTACTTTTCAAAGCTCAATTGCGCCAGCTTCTCGATAAGCTGCCTGTCTTGCGCGGAAATCTCATTTTCTGTCTCAAACAAACGCGTGGACAACCCGGCGGCAAGCAGCTGTTCGCAGTTGTGTTTGAAATGCGCTTTGGTGCCATACATGCTGGTAATGGTCTGGCCTTGAATGGTGAGCTGAATGGCATGATTGGCAATGTTCTTGCCATGCGAGGCATAGAAGCGATGTGTCTTGCCGCCGCCCCGCGCGGGTGGGCCGCCCCTGCCGTCAAAGAATATGGCTTGGATACCGTGTTCATCACAAACGGTCGAAAGCGTCTCCTTGGTTGTATAGATAGACCAATTGGCCTTTAGGTACCCGCCGTCCTTGGTTCCGTCAGAAAATCCCAGCATGATGATCTGTCTATCCCGGCGTTGAACGATATGAGCCCTGTATTGGGGTATATCAAAGAGTTCCTGCATGATGGACCCCGCGTTCTTCATGCCTTCCATCGACTCGAACAGCGGGATGATGTCTACCGGCAGTTCACCGTTTTTCCACCCGCACCACCGTAACAGGCTGAACACAAACAGCACCGAAAAGATATCCTCGGCATGACTGATGACGTACCGGTTGCACCCCTCGGTCCCGTTCTTACGCTGGATATGCGCCATCTGCGCAATGGTTTCGATGGTGTCTTTGATGATTGCATCGTCGAACTGATCGGGCTGCACAACGATGTCCCGGTTTAGAAGAATCGTCAGCAATTCGGCTTTTCCCAGCTCATCCAGGCGGTTTGCGATCAACTTCTCTTGTTTCAGGATGGCTTCGACGGTTTGCCGGTGGACGCCATGGTTTTGCCGGATATCGAGGGTGGCGAAATGCGTTCTAAAGATGTTGACTTTATCGATGAGGGTGTCCAGTTCGTCGAGATACAGGCTGTTGTAGTTCTCTATAAGGGCGGCCCTGATATCGACGAGCGGATCCATTATCTCTTCATATCGCATCGTTTTGGTCGGGTCGAAAATGGTCACGTATAGTCTGGCCCTCAAATTCTCGAGGACATCTTCCACCTTTTTGAAGGTCAGTTTACGCGCCAGTTGCTTAACATCCTGATAATAACACTTCATCAGGTTCATGCGTAGTTCATCGGCGACATCATTGGTGATCGCTGCGGTGACGAAGGGATTGCCATCCCGGTCGCCACCGGGCCAGAATCCAAGCTGAATGATAGCGGGGCAATCGAAACAGCTGTTGCGGACGATCTTTTTAACCGTCGCATACAACTCCCCCACGGCGTCATAATACACGTGGCGAAAAAAGTAGATAATGTTTCTGGCTTCGTCAAGGGGGGTCGGTTTCCTGGTATTGATCAGCGAGGTCATTCCCAGTTGCTGCAGTTTCAGGTCAATCTGATTGATCTCGTTTCGGGTGATCATCGATTTCAGATTGCCGATGATATCCAGGACCGAAGGAGAGTAGAACTGGGTTGGATGCGCGGTGAATACGAGGCGCGCACTGAAACAGGAGAGGTCGTCGGACAGGCTGCAAGTTTTTTGATTGCCGGCCAGCAAGGTGACGCTGTCCTTCAGCGACAAATGATCGTCGAGCTGCACCAGCTGCTCGAAGGCGGCATCCTCCACACTGTCGTAAAGCACGACCTGCCGTTCAACATACCGGATGACATGGAACATGAATTGAATCTTCTCTTCTTCCGTTGTTATGTCGGTGTGAACGCTGAAAAAGGAGTCAAGGATCCCGAGCGGGTCGCGCCCCGAGTCAAGCCCCTGTCTGCACACATGCTGCAATAGAGGAATAAGCATTCCAACGTTGCTGACCGTTCGAAAAGGCAGATTCAAGAATAAACTGTTGTAAACGTCAAACTTTTTCTTTACTTCATTTTCAAATGCGTTTAGCTGTGCGTGATCATTCATTGGTTTGAATTCCTGGATTAAGCTTGGCAATCAATTTAGAGCGGATTACTGCATGATAATCCCGCGCCATCCCCAAAACACCTCAGGTTGCTTCTGAACCCACAAAAAAGACCATCAAATTCTTATCGGGAAGAAAAATATCGGCCGATGCGTTTTAAAATGGTATCGGGCAATTCGAAAATTGTTTTCAACAGGCTGCGGTTCACCCTTTTTCCGGTGACGCCCAGCTTGAAGTCCGATTGAAACTGCCTGCCACATGAAGGACATTTCATCAACATCCCGCCGATGTCCTCGGGAAACCGCAATTGCTGGCCGCACTCGGGGCACTTTTTCAGTTTATATTCAGTCATGGTAGGGCTGGACCTTTTTAATATTGTAAGAGGTGTTTTCCTGTCCGCAAGTCGTCTTCCTCCTCGGGTGGCCTTTATCCAAGTTTCTCGGACAGGGCGGTGGCCAATGGTACCAGTGGTCTTAATTTTGATGATTCGATCAGGGTTTGACATTCGGGCAATGCCCGAGGTAAGGCTAATATTAAC
>JBATHN010000756.1:0-2125 GCA_049666885.1 Desulfobacterales bacterium | reverse complement strand
GCCCATACTCATCCTCGCGTGACGATGAGGATCGCGAACTCTATGACTTGAACAAGATGACTCGTCTTTTGGCCCGTCTTCTGCGTTGCGTTAAAGCCCACATACCAAAAGTATGCGAGCTTCAACGCGCTTTGAACATAAACCAAAATCCTTCGCAATTTTGATCAATTTATATCGTCCCCGATCCTGAGTTTCATTCCCATGATGTCATCAAGTTCTCGATTTCCATTTGTTTTCGTATTTTTCCACTTCGGTCAGCAGGACCTCCGCCAGTTGCTCTTCGGGGAACTTTTTGACGATTTTACCTTTCTTGAAGAGGATTCCCACGCCGTTGCCGCCGGCGATGCCGATATCGGCTTCCCGAGCTTCGCCAGGACCGTTGACCACGCAGCCCATGATGGCCAGTTTAACCGGGACTGATTTGAGCAGGAGCGCTTTTTCGACTTTTTCGGAGATGCCGAAGATGTCGATATTGCAACGGCCGCAAGTCGGGCACGAAATGATATCAGGACCATGGCGGCGAATGTCCAACCCTTTCAAAATCTCGTAGCCGACACGCACCTCTTCGATCGGATCGCGGGTCAGGGAAACGCGAATGGTGTCGCCGATCCCTTCGGCCAGCAGCATCCCGATTCCGAGGGTCGATTTGACGATTCCCGAGTAGAGTCCACCGGCCTCGGTCACGCCGACATGCAGGGGGAAATCGGTCTGCTCGGACAGCAGACGATAGGCCTCCACCGTCCGGTGAACATCGGAGGCCTTTATGGAAATTTTCATCCGTTCGAAACCGAGTGCCGCGATATTCTCGATGTGGCGCATGGCACTTTCAACCATCCCCTCGGCGGTCACCCCTTTGAATTTTTTCAGCAGGTCCTTTTCGAGAGAACCGGCATTGACGCCGACCCGGATCGGCACGCCGTATTCCTCGGCACAGTCCACCACCGCTTTTACTTTTTCACGGCCGCCGATGTTGCCGGGGTTGATCCGCAGACCGTCGGCACCCGCCCGAATCGCTGCGATTGCCAAACGGTGATCGAAGTGAACATCGGCAATCAGGGGGATCGTGATCTGCGATTTGATGCGGGCGATGGCGGCGGCGGCCTTTTCGTCCGGCACCGCCACCCGCACGATTTCACAACCAGCGGCTTCGAGCCTTTTGATCTGGGCAACTGTTGCCGCTACGTCCGGGGTCAACGTATTGGTCATGGATTGGACGGCAATCGGTGCATTACCGCCAATTGAAACGCCGCCGACGGTTATCCGGAGGGTTTTCTTCCGCTTGATCGTAAAGCTCATGATCACCTGTCGCAGTTCGAGTGTCTCGGATTGACAGCCGGCCCCCTGAGGCATTGGCAGCGGACCTATCCTTCACATCCCCAAAACTGATCACCCGTTGACCGTATCTGGATTATGAAAAGGTATTTTCTTGATTTCCGATACAGAAACAGACGATCTGTCGAAAGATCAAGGAATTCAAAAAATAAATAGCGCTGGAACATGCATCTGTATGCTCAGCATACGATTCCGCAGACCCGGCATGCCTTGTTGTGCCCTTTACGTGATTGGCGCGAAAAGTAGGGCAATGAGCCGTTAATAGACTCATCAACCTAACAAACCCGATAGACGAGTTCAAGGAAAATAGATACCTCCGAGTGCAGGCCTGGTCCCCTCCGGGCAGGGACCTCAAGAAGTGAAAGGTTGTCAGGTGTTGCGATCAGGGACATGTTATGTTTTCTTTTTTTTTGAAATTGAACCGTGCCTTGAAATGGACTATATAATGAATCCATTAAGGGGTCATACTAAACACTCATGGCCTTGGGGCTACCACGGTGTATGA
This sequence comes from Desulfobacterales bacterium, assembly GCA_049666885.1. Classification (GTDB taxonomy): domain Bacteria; phylum Desulfobacterota; class Desulfobacteria; order Desulfobacterales; family SG8-13; genus JARFQH01. The sequence continues at coordinate 288 of JBATHN010000756.1, read as the reverse complement.
AAACGATGCGCCGGAGCCCGGATGAGCGGTTGAGAACATCGGCTGACTGTCTGAGCCACCTTGTATGGCGAGTTTCAGCCGTCTTTCGAAACCGTTCATTCGGGCGGAGGTGCCCACCTTATTCGGTTGTGTCCGTTGAGCCCGTTAAGCCTGTTGAGCCGGTTATGTTAGGCTAGTTTCCGTCCATAAATGGCCCTTTCCCGCAATTCCCCGCCTGCTTCGGGACAGATCGGCGTCAATCGGCGGAATTGCTTGTGCGGCATACAGAAGTATGCCTCCGCGCAATTC
>JBATHN010000755.1:0-3549 GCA_049666885.1 Desulfobacterales bacterium | reverse complement strand
GAGAACGCCGCCCAGCGGGAAAAAGACCATTTATGGATGGACAATAGATAGTATAGGGTCCCGATCCGGCAGACCGGCCGGTTTCACGGTTAAAGCAAAAAACGATTGTGAGTTCGAATGCTTGAAGCAACGTTCGATGTGGTAATCATCGGCGGCGGGATCATGGGCAGCGCGACCGCCTTTCACCTGATGAAAAAAGACGACCGGCTGAAGGTCGCCGTGGTCGAAAGGGACCCGGCGTACACCCGGGCCTCCACCACCCTTTCCCTGAGCAATGCCCGCATCCAGTTCAGCCTCAAGGAAAATATCGAGATGTCGCAGTATGCCTTTACGGTGCTGGAGCACTTTGCGGAGGAGATGGCAGTTGACGACAACGCCCCGCAGGTGTCCCTTCGCCGGGAGGGCAACCTTTTTTTGACTTCTCCGGCCGGACTTACGGCAGCCGAAGCGGCTCTGAATCTGCAGCATTCGCTGGGCTGCCGGGTGGACTGGTTTTCACCGCCGGAAATCAAGAAGCGCTTCCCGCTCTACAATGTCGCAGGACTGGCCGGCGCAACCTTTAGTCCGGCCGATGGTCACTTCGATGCCAACGCCTTCCTGATGGGCTACAGGTCCAAGGCCCGTTCTCTCGGCGCCGCATATCTTCATGACGAGGTGGCCGCCATCGAAACGTCAGGGGATCGGGTCGATGGCGTGCGACTGAAATCCGGGAAAAAAATGACCGCCAAATTCGTGGTCAACTGCGCCGGTGCCTGGGCGGCCGAGATAGCCCGCAGCGCGGGCATCGATTTGCCTGTCCAACCGGTCAAGCGCCAGGTGTTTGCGCTGGATACCAAAGTCAAACCCACAGCCCCGCTGCCGCTGACGGTGCTGCCATCGGGGCTCTATTTTCGCAGCGAAACCGGAGGCCTGATCCTGTTGGGCAAGTCGATGGAAGAAGACCCGGTCGGGATCGATTTTTCCTGGGACGACAAACGCTTTACGGACCTTCTCTGGCCAGAGCTGGCAGACGTCGTCCCCGCCTTCGACACGTTGAAACTCATCCGCGGCTGGGCCGGACTGTATGCGGTCAACACCCTGGACGGCAACGCCATTTTAGGCGAGTGGCCCGAACTGAAGGGTCTCTTTCTGGCCAACGGTTTTTCCGGGCACGGCCTCCAGCAGGGACCGGCTGTCGGCCGGTACCTGGCTGAACTGATCACGAACCGGACCCCGATGCTGGATCTGTCCATATTCAGTCCTGAACGAATTCTGGAGCGGCGCCCGTTGAGTGAGAGCGGTTTGGTTTAATTTTGAAAACTACCGAAAAATCCGGTGCGCTGATGGTGGCGGCAGGTGCTGTGCTCATCAGTTTTTCGGCCGTGTTCGTCAAACTGGCCCACGTCAGCCCCACTATGGCCGGTTTCTACCGAACCTTCTTCGGCGGCATCATGCTGCTCATCATTCTGGTCCTCAGAAGGGAATCGCTTTGGAAGGGGGCTTCCTTTCTCTATCTCGGCATTTTCTGCGGCCTCGTTTTCTCCCTGGATCTGTTTTTCTGGCACAAATCCATCCACTTCGTCGGGCCTGGCCTGGCAACCATTCTGGCAAACTTCCAGGTCTTCCTGTTGGCCCTTTACGGCGCTCTCGTACTGAGAGAACCGGTCAGTATCCGTACCATGGCGGCCATACCGCTGGCGTTTTTCGGTCTTTTTTTGCTGGCCGGGATCCACTGGCGCCAGCTGGGAGAAGCCTACCGCCTCGGAGTCTTTTTGGGTCTGGCCACCGCCGCCTGTTACGCCGTTTACATTCTGGCCCTGCGCAAACTGCAGTCACAGAAAAGTGCTCCCTCGGCAATGGCGAATCTGGCCGTCATCTCGATGGTTTCCGCGCTTCTTCTCGGCTCGGCGGCATGGGTGCAGAACGACCCATTTGCCATTCCCGACCTGCAAAGCATATTCTCGCTCGTCGCCTACGGACTTTTCAGTCAGGTTATCGGCTGGGTCCTGATAACGAGAGGTCTGACCCGCCTGCGGTCTTCCCTTGTCGGTCTGCTGATCCTCCTGCAGCCGGCCCTTTCCTTCACCTGGGACATACTTTTTTTCCACAGAGAGACCAACTTCTTCGGAGCGGTCGGCGCCGTCCTTTCCTTGACTGCGATCTATCTGGGAACGACCGTGAAGGCCGTGAAAAAAATTGAGTCAAAAGTGAATCGGATTTAGATTCTTAACAATTTTAGTTTGTTTGACAATCAATTAAATCGGTTGACAGGATTCAAAATCTAATTGTATAGGGTTAAATCCGAATTCGATCGGATAATCATCTAATCTACTTCCGACTTTTGATCGATGATATTAAACGGATAATTGCGGGTAGAAACGAGTGGCAATGGGTGAGCTGATTCTTGAAAACGTGGCCAAGAATTTTGGCGGTCTGAAGGCGGTCGATCGTCTTGATATGACGCTGAAAAAAGGTGAGATTCTCGGTCTCATTGGCCCCAACGGCGCCGGTAAAACCACCGTTTTTAACCTGATAACAGGGGTGTATACACCCAACAACGGCAAGATTACATATCGGAACAAAAAACTCAACCGCCTTCATCCCCATGAAATCGTGGCCACCGGCATTGCCCGTACGTTTCAAAACATCCGTCTGTTCAAGGCCATGACGGTGCTCGAAAACGTCTTGGCCGGACTTCACTGCCGCACCAAGAGCAGTATCGTCGATGCCATCTTCCGAACCCGTTTCCAAGCCCAAGAGGAACGGTCGAGCCGCGAAAAAGCCGAGGCTATCCTCGACTATTTGAAACTGTATGAATGGCGTTACGAAATGGCGGCCAACCTTTCCTACGGCTTTCAGCGCAGGCTTGAAATTGCCAGGGCGCTGGCGACCGATCCCGGGACGATTCTGCTCGACGAACCGGCCGCCGGAATGAACCCCAATGAATCCGTGCAATTGATGCGCCTGATCGAATCGATCCTCGCGCGTGGCATCAATATTTTGTTGGTGGAACACGATATGCGCGTCATTATGGGGATCTGTCACCGAATTGTCGTGCTCGATTACGGCTGTAAAATCGCCGAGGGCACGCCGGCCGAAATCCGCCGGAATCCACACGTCATCGAAGCGTATTTGGGCAAGCAGGCCAATGCGTGAGCCAGGGGCATTCGAGTGCACTTGCAGTTTTTTTTGTGTCTCATCTTTATCAAGCGATTTAGTTCGTAAATAAAGCTTGGCTATGCTAGATTTTTACGTACTTTTATTTTCAACAACCAGTGATGCAGTGCGCCGCCGGCTGCTGCTTCGGTTTCATACGGCGCAGAGCTCGGCGACAAACGGACCTAACCCCATCGCCGGCCCGGTTTTGAAAAAATGGCCGTTGCCGGTTGAAAGCCTCGGAAGGGGTCATCGTGTGTATTTTTAGGCGATGGGGCAAGGCCCTCTAACCGCCTCAAACAGCTGCGCCTGCATCAACCGAAACAACAGCCGGCTCCCATCGGGGAATGACAGGACGCTGAAACGGCAGAACCCATAAATTTCATGCACCGTGGCGGCCTGAAAGGCCATGAT
>JBATHN010000754.1:0-3456 GCA_049666885.1 Desulfobacterales bacterium | reverse complement strand
CGGCCGGTCAGTGACAAATTCTATCAGATGTTCGCTGGCATTTTTACCAGAACGATTGAGTCGCTCGTCCATGAGCTCACAGAGCCTTCGGACGACATCGATGTTTGCCCGTTCGGCATTACCGCCGATGTTGTAGGTCTGCCCGGGTCTGCCTTTTTCAAGGACCGTCAGAAGCGCTTCGCAGTGATCGACGACATACAGCCAATCCCTGACGTTTTTCCCGTCGCCGTACACCGGTAGCGGCTTTTTTTCCATGATGTTCAAAATCATCAGCGGGATCAGCTTTTCCGGAAACTGGTATGAGCCGAAGTTGTTGGAACAGTTGGTCACCAGGATCGGCAGTCCGTAAGTACGGAAATATGCATTTACAAAATGATCCGAAGCCGCTTTGGAAGCAGAGTATGGGCTTGACGGGTCATAGGGGGTCTCTTCAGTAAAGTAGCCGGTTTCCCCTAAACTGCCGTACACCTCGTCTGTGGATATGTGCTGAAAGCGAAAATCCCGTGGCCGACCCCGTTTCTCCCACATTCGCAGCGCGACGTCCAGAAGTCGAAAAGTACCAACGACATTTGTTTCGACAAACGCTGCCGGACCGACGATAGAACGGTCGACATGGGATTCGGCCGCAAAGTGAACGATGGCATCGAAACCATGTGCACTGAACAGTTTATCGAGTGAAGAGACGTCGCGAATGTCGCCATGAACCAGCTGGTATCTACCGTCGGCCGCATCAGCGATGTCAGCCAGGTTACCGGGATTTCCCGCATACGTCAAAGCATCCAGATTGACAATCGACCAGCGCAGCCTCTCATTGTACACGTAACGGATAAAATTGGACCCGATGAACCCCGCCCCCCCGGTCACCAGTATGGTTTTAGATTCGTGCATACGCTTCCGCTTTTCGCCCCCGCCCTTAGCCTTTATTCATCGCCAAACGATCTTCTGCCGAAGTAATACCCCAAGCTGTAATCGCAATGGAAATCGGTTATATCGAAAAAACAATCTATGAGCATTTAGAAAACGAATGACAAACCATTTCAGGGATGTTGATGAAACTGATAAAAGCAAGATCAGGACCCTGATGTAACTCCAATTCTCCTTCAGCCGTTTGCCTTTCGCCATTCGCCTATCTTTTTTTTCACCCTTCGTCTTTCGCCCTTATTCTTTACTTTCAGTTTTCAGCCTTGAGCTCTTAAAGCCTTCTGCCGTTCGCCGTTAGCCTTTCTCTTATCCCTTCTCCCTCATAATCTGCATCAAATACTGCCCGTATTCATTTTTCATATACGGTTCGGCCAATTGCTTTAACTGACCGTTGTCAATGTACCCCATGCGCCAGGCGATTTCCTCGATGCAGGCGATTTTAAGGCCCTGTCGCTTCTGGATTGTCTGAATGAAAAGGGCCGCTTCGATAAAAGACTCGTGGGTGCCGGTGTCCAGCCAGGCAAATCCTCTGCCGAGCAGCTCCACCCGCAGCTCACCGCGTTTGAGGTACTCATTCATCACCTCGGTTATTTCCAGCTCACCGCGTGTGGACGGTTTAATTCTACTTGCGATTTCAGCAACTTCTTTATCAAAGAAATAAAGGCCCGGCAGCGCATAATTCGATTTCGGTTTGACGGGTTTTTCCTCGAGACTCAACACTTTCCCGTGATCGTTGAATTCGACGACGCCGTAACGGTGGGGATCATTGACCCAGTATCCGAAAACCAACCCGCCCTTTTCCATTGTTACGGCACGGTTGAGAATGTCGGGCAGGCTGTGGCCGAAGAACACATTGTCCCCCAGAATCAGGCAGCAGTTCTCGTCGCAGATGAAATCCTTCCCGATGATAAAGGCCTGAGCCAGCCCTTCGGGCCTCGGCTGAACCGCATAGGTTATGCGCAGGCCGATTTGCGACCCGTCTTTGAAAAGCCCTTCGAATTTGGCCCGGTCCTCGGGGGTGGAAATAATCAAAACGTCACGGATTCCGGCCAGCATTAACACAGACAAAGGATAGTAAATCATGGGTTTGTCATAAATCGGCAACAGCTGCTTGCAGACCACATGTGTAACCGGATAAAGCCGTGTACCGGATCCCCCGGCCAAGATAATTCCCTTCACCGCCGTGTTGTTCGGCTCCGGGAAACTCTCATCGATCATTCTTTCCTCCCAACCCTATTCAGACACAAACCGAAAAAGTATAACTTAAACTGAGCGGTTCTATGTTCAGGGTTCAACGTTCCAATCAGTTGAGAATGAAAATCATTGATATAAATCCCCATCTTCTCCATATCCCCCGTTGAATAAAAAGGTGATACTGCCAAGGTGAAAAAAATCCAACCTAAACTGATCCGTTTCCGATACGGAATTGTTCAGTTTTCTTCAAGTTCATGGTCGAATTCGATTAAATGTCAATCCAGAAATGGTATCGCTCGGTCCCGATCAAGGCCGTAGCGATTTTGCAGCCGCCTCGCAATGATAACGGTATCTGCACCAGGGGCGGCAGGGCTGCATCGAGAATGGACACAGCGAGAACCCCGACCCGGACCAGGAGGTGCCGCTTATGGGCGAACATTGAATTTGTAGAGCTGTTGTATCATCTCATTCAGGCTTTCCCTCAAGAGACGGGGACGAATGCCGAAATGTCTTTCTATTTTCGCGCAATCCAAAACGGAGTTGGCAGGCCTTTTCACCGGGGTTGGATAGTCTGCGGTTGATATCGGCACGACCTCTTCGACCGCAAACGTTTCATATTGGCCTGCAATCTCGAAAACCGCCTCCGCAAAGCCATGCCAGGTAGTTTGGCCCGCTCCACAATAATGATACGTCCCCCATTGCACGGATCCGTTCTTTTCAGCCTGCCCGGCTATTTCAAGGATAGCCTCCGCAAGATCAGCCGAAAATGTCGGACAGCCACGCTGATCCGCGACCACTCTCAGGGAAGTCTTTTCACGGCCCGCTTTCAGGATGGTTTTAACGAAGTTGTGACCATGAACGCCGCAAAGCCATGCGGTCCTCACAATGATGTGCTCCGGCAACCGATTTCTCACCTCCTCTTCGCCGGCCGCCTTGCTCGCACCATAAATTCCCAGGGGCGCAACGGTGTCTTCCTCGACATAAGCACCCGATTTCGTACCATCGAATACGTAATCCGTGGACACATGAATCATCGGAATGCCGCGCTTTAGACATCTGTCGGCCAGGTGTGCCGGACCTTCGCGATTGACGGCAAAGGCCACGCCCGGTTCTGACTCCGCCCTGTCGACAGCCGTGTAGGCCGCGGCATTGATAACAAGATCGATCCGGTTTGAATCAAAACAGGCATCCAAGGTCGCCGGGACGGTGATGTCGATTTCCGGATAGTCGAGCGCCAGAATCGGCCAACCGCGACGCGATCCCAGCCCGGTCAATTCCCACCCCAATTGCCCATTGCTGCCGATGACGAGAATTTTCATATGAATGATTGGTTTATTCTAA
>JBATHN010000753.1:0-8310 GCA_049666885.1 Desulfobacterales bacterium | reverse complement strand
GGGTGAATACGGGAATAAAGAGGTATTTTGCCCCGGGGATAGAATCCAGAATGGCGACAATGGTGACATCGTTGGACCATCCGGACTGCTTCAGTATGCCATACACATCCAGTGTCCCGGCTGTCTTTACATGGATCGCTTAGCCGCCCCAGACGGCGAAAAAGACCAACACCCCAGGCTTGCCGTATACCAGTTCACCGAAGATCACCTGTGGAATGGTTCTGCCCCGGGAGATACGGGCCACAAAAAGACCTATCACCGGTGCATAGGCGACCCACCAGGTCCAGTAAAATACCGTCCAGCCTTCCTGGAATCCGCCGTTAGGATCTAACAAAACAGGGGATTCACCCGCTTGAGTGCATCCCCTGTGTGTCAGTTGTCGCGACAGCAACGGGCGTTCAGGCCCGGACTGCTGTTGTTATTTGGCGGCTCTGCGGGCCTCTTCGAGCCAACCGTTCCATTCTTGTTTGTGGGCGGCGACCCACTCGTTTACATGCCGTTCGATGTCCGCTTCGGTGTTCTCCCCCTCAAACATCTTGGCATTCTGCGCGGCGATATCGGCAAAGGGGATGGACATGACCTCGAACATCTTGGCGGCCGCCGGGTTGTCGGCCAAAAACTTGTTGTTGGCCACAACGTCGATGTCGTTGCCGGGGAAACCCATTTTGATGGGATCGGTCACAGCGCCGGGCACGTTTTTGTGCACCATGGCATCCTTATAATCCTTCTGGGCTGGGGAGGGGTTGGTTTCCGGCACGTTGATCCACATGACGTCCTTGCCCGGCTTGAAGCGGTTGACCGTCCAGTTCGGCGTCCAGGTGTAGAAGAACACCGGTTCGCCGGCCTGGTAGCGGGCCACGGCATCGGCCATGCTGGCACTGTAGCTCGCCTTTATCTGGTTGACATAGGGATCGAGGCCATAGACGTCCATGTGATAAGTGATCACTTTTTCGCAGCCCCAGCCCGGCGGGCAGGCCACCAGATCGGCCTTGCCGTCGCCGTTGGCGTCGAAGGCCTTCTTGACCTCGTCGCGTTTGAAATCGTCCAGGGACTTGATGCCGAATTTATCCACATCGCGTTTGCTGACAAGATATCCCTGCAGCGCACCGCCCTTGACGACCGTGCCGCAAATGGAGGCCTTCTGCTTGTACTCATCGTAAGGCATTCCGAGTTGGGCGTAGTGAATCGGGAACCAGCCGTTGGCCCAGAAGTCGACATCACCGGCGGCCACCGACTGGTAGAAGATCGGGTTGGCCAGCTTCTTGGGGTCTTTCACCGTGTAGCCTAATTCCTCGAGAGCCCGGCTGTAGATCGCCTCCAGAAAAAACCCGGTGGTCCAAGTCGCCCGGGCCGGCTGGACGGTGACACCCTTGCCGGGCATTTTGTCAGCCGCGAGAGCGCCGCCGATTAGAAAAATAGCGGTTGTCATAACCGCTGTCATCGCAATAAAACAATTTCTCGTTCGCATGAATTTGCCTCCTTGTCTTTAGTTTTTACGTTTTAACAGTTACCGTATCGCCTGGTCGAAAAACCGCTGTGTGAAGACGGCATTTTCAACCCGTCGGCTTATTCTGAGCCGCGTGCCGCCCTGCGGCGTGGTTCACCCAAAGACTGCGTGATCCTGTCGAGCACCATGGCCAGCAGGACGATGGAAAGCCCACCGATTGCGGCCAGCCCGACGCGCAGGGAGTTGAGCCCCTCGAACACCGGTACGCCCAGACCCCCGGCGCCGATCAGGGCCGCGATTACCACCATGGAAAGCGACAACATGATCGTCTGGTTCAACCCGGCCATGATGGTCGGCATGGCCAGGGGGAACTGCACTTTCAAGAGGATCTGGTTGGCGGTCGATCCAAACGCCTTCGCGGCTTCAAGCACGTCGGAAGGCACCTGGCGGATGCCGAGGTTGGTGAGCCGGATGATCGGCGGCATCGAGAATATGATCGTGGCGATGACCCCGGCCACGGTGCCGATGCTGAAGAGCATGACCACCGGCACCAGGTAGACGAAAGCCGGTGTGGTCTGCATGGCATCCATGATGGGTCGGATGAATGACGCAAACCGGTCGCTGCGGGCGGCGATCACGCCCATCGGAATCCCCACTACGACGCAGAAAATGACGGCGCTGATCACCATGGCCAACGTGGTCATGGCGTCCTCCCAGAACCCGAGAAAGCCGATCAAAAGAAAGGTTACGACGCCGAAGATGCCGACTTTCCAGCTGGCCATGCGCCAGGCGATCAGGAATATGGCGGCGATAATCACGATCGGGGGGACGATTTGCAGCAATCCGTCGATGCCGTTGAGGGTCTTTTCCACCGGCCACTTTATGGCCTGGAATTGCGGCCGGTAATTGGCCACCAGCCAGTCGACGGCTTGTTCGATAATTTTTTCGAGCGGTATTTTATGTTTGTCGAAGTCCAGGATCATGGATTACCTCCGGGTCCCGAATATGGTTTAATTCGGATATCTTTCAGGCTGCCGTCTGGGCAGCCTTTATCGCCTCCTCCGATTGCGCCAAGCCGTGTTCGATGGTGCGCAGGAAGCGGTTCTTGGAGACCACGCCGATGTAAATGTCGTTTTCGTCCACCACCGGCACGGGGCAGGGATACTCTCTCACCACTGTCAGGACTTCCTGCAATGGCGTGTCGGCCGGCACCGGATCGATCTCAGGCATAAAAATACCGCCGATGTCCTCTTTAGTACCTTCCTCGATGGCTTCCCGCAGGCTGTCTATGGAAACGACGCCCTGAAAGTGTTTGCCGCGGCTCAAGACATAGGCGAATTCACGGTCCTCTTCCTGCAGTCGTTCCAGAGCGGCTCGCGGGCCGGCATATTTGTGGCGTAAAATCGTCACCTGGTTCTTGCGGGCCACGTCGCCGACACTGAAAACGGTGGTCGGATCGACCCCGCGGAAGAAGGCTTGAACATACTGGTCGGCCGGGTTTTTAAGAATGTCGTCGGGGGTACCGATCTGCACGATCCGCCCGCCCTCCATGATGGCGATGCGGTCCCCGATGCGGATGGCTTCGTGTAGGTCGTGAGAGATAAAAATTACGGTCCTTTCGGTCTGCTCCTGCAGTTTGAGCAATTCGTCCTGCATCTCGGAGCGGATCAGCGGATCAAGGGCGCTGAAAGCCTCATCCATCAAAAGGATGCTCGGATCCTGGGCCAGGGCTCTCGCCAATCCCACGCGTTGCTGCATACCGCCGGAAAGCTCTTCGGGATAGCTGCCGGCATAGGCCTCTAAACCCACCTGCTCGAGGGCCGCCAAGGCACGCTCGTCACGCTTGGCCTTGGCGACGCCGGCGACGTTGAGTCCATAGGCCGCATTGTCGAGCACGCTCAAATGCGGCATAAGAGCGAAGGTTTGAAAGACCATGCTCATGGTGTGGCGCCGCAACTCCATCAGTTGCTTCCGGTTCATCCCCGTCACATTTTCGCCGTCGACAAACACTTCGCCTCGGGTCGGCTCGATCAACCGGTTGAGCATGCGGACCAGGGTGGACTTGCCGGAACCCGAGAGCCCCATCACCACGAATATCTCACCGGACTCGACACTGAAGTTGGCGTCCTGAACGCCGACGGTCAACCCGGTCTTCTGATAAATATCATCCTTGCCTGAGCCATCCTCGAGCAACTTGAAGGCCTGCTCAGGGTTGGGGCCAAAAATTTTATACAGGTTTTTTACGGCGACCTTTTCCGTCATAGAATTCTCGCTCATTGTTTGGTGTTTTACTGTTTGATTTCAGCAGAACCGGCAGACGGGAGTATCGACGAGGTCAAACCAGAAAACGGCATCTTCGTGCCCAAGAGAGTAAGGCGCACTCGCCGTGCCTATTGGCTTTAGATAAAGGCTTTGAGCTGCGTTAGCGGTCGTCGGCGTATTACAATGCAGCCTTCTCCCTCTGGCCCTGCCCAAAACTTTATCTTAAAGCCTATAGCTACTATTTGCTACCTTATAGCTACCGTCAATACAGCGAATGCTGTTGTATATAGTAATTGAAATAACTTTCAACCAGTTGTGCATCGATGGTATTATTGACTTTATATATGAAGTAATTATACTTCCAACTCATATCTTGTAACCGTTCACAGAGTTACAAAGTCCGATGCGCTTCAAACCAACTAATTGTAAGCGTATACAGGGTGCTGCAGATGCAAGGCGTCGAGTGCGCAGACGTACATTTGTACTTCAAGTGCCCGACAACAAAACATATGCGGTGCCCTGTAAACGCTTACCATATCTTTAACTTAACAACTCCTAACAGAGGAAACTGGAAAGGTCAATTGAAAAATATTTCCAATTTGGCTGTATCCTCGCATATCCTTAATTGATAAAGGTTTACGACCATATTTTTTTGTTACTGGAAGATTTCTGCTGAAAGTGTTGATATCTTCCGGTAGTTGTTTTCCCTACAGCACTATCATTTCAGAATATTTTCGATAGATCGGGAGAAACAATACGGGCGTTTTCGATATATCCCGATCGTGATTGACTACTCCCTGCTAGGGTTTTCAGACGGCTTTGATAAACAGTGTCTTTCCCGTATTGAAAGGAAGTTATGACGGTATTTCCATCAGCTTAAGGTTTGCGAAAATGGGGAATATCAAGGCAGGTCCGGCGCGGGATTGGAATCGGAAAAAAAGCAAAACAAGTTTTTGTTTGCGTGTTTCCGAACGTGATGGTATGCGGTCTGGGAGGCGCCGGGGGGCCATGATAAGGTTTCGTAAAGTTTCAGGATGGGGCCAACACGAGAGGAGAAGCGCATGAACCTGTTATTCGAGCGTATGCTGCGGGCGGCCAAACTGGACACCGCTCTTTACGAGGAAGTGGAAGCCGACCGCACGACGATCGGCCAGGCCATGGCCGTGGTCGTGATCTCCAGCGTGGCGGCGGGTATCGGCAATATCGGAAAAATGGGTTTCGGGGGCATTCTGACAGGCACTCTCGGTGCATTGCTGGGGTGGTACGTCTGGGCCCTCTTGACCTATTATATCGGGACCCGCTGGCTGCCTGAGCCCCAAACGCGCGCCGACGTCGGTGAACTGCTGCGGACCACAGGATTCTCCAGTTCGCCGGGAGTGATCCGCATCCTTGGCATCTTGCCGGGTATCGGCGGACCGATTTTTTTTGTTGCCGGTATCTGGCAGTTGGTTGCGATGGTTATTGCTGTCAGACAGGCCCTCGACTACAGTTCGAACGCGCGTGCGATCGGTGTTTGCCTTATCGGATGGCTTATCCAGGGAGCCTTGTTGTTTCTGGTGATGTGGCTTTCGGGAGCCGTGCGGACGCCGGCCGGGTAACCGCTGGAGGCTAACCCGTTCGGTTCAGGGTTTCGGGTTCAGAGGTTCCCCGTTCCCCGTTCAGGGTTGAAGGGTTAAAGCGATATAGGTTCAAAGGTTCCCCGTTCCCGGCTCAGGGTTGAAGTCCTTCCTTGAACGCTGAACCTCTGAACCCAGAACCCGCATCGCCGTGCAAACGCCATCTATCGGATCCACCCCCAGCTGTGCCCATGCCAAATCAAGGCGCAGAAACCCGCCACCGCCCGGAAAATATATCTTCAGGGCTTTCCCAGACCAATTTGTGCAACGACGACAGACTGGTCGGATCGATCAGGATCTCCTTTTTTTCCCGGTCGCTCAGTTTGTCCGGTCCTTCGGCCACGGCTCTTTGAACAAGCTGACGGCGGCGTGCGGCAATCTTAGGCGCGACAAGCCGCTGCTGGCGCTGAATCGCGAGATGCAGGCGGTTGACCTTGGGATCAACGACCGCCTGGACAAATCCCTCGCTTCTGTCGATACCGAGTGAAGCTCCCGGTGTATCAAGCTTTGACAGGTAGGCCTTCAGAGACTTTAACTCCGGCGGCGGTTTGATTTCTTCGGGGATGAGAAACAGTCCGTATTTTCGAAACATGCGTCCGACACTGGCCCTTCCCGACCACACCGAGAGCGGCGCCGACAGAACAAGGGGAATCAGGATCGGTGTGAGCCACCAGAAAAAGGACCGGTTGATGGTGTAAACGATGAAACCCCAGACGAAGGCCAACAGCATTCCGCCATAATGAAACCGAAAAGCCTCGCGCCATGTGGTTCCGCGGTCCTCACGCGGTTGGGCGTGCCAGCCGACTTTTTGACCCATCAAAATCATAAACACGAACTTGCTGTGAAACAACATCCGTATCGGTGCGAAAAAAGTGGAGAAGACCACCTCGGCGCCGATGCTCAGAGAGAGCCTTATGAATCCACCATAGAGCTTGGTCTGCCGCTGCTTGAACAGGATGAAAAAAAAGCTCAGCAGTTTGGGTAGAAAAAGGATGAAGCCTGTCGATGCCAAAAGCGTCAGGGCCCAACCGGGATTCCAAACCGGCCAGTGGGGAAAGAGAGTCGGGTGGGCCGTAAAGTATTTGGGTTCGAAGATCGCCTGGGCCAGCGCTTCGATGGTGCTGAGATTCAGAAACATGAACCACAGGATGGCCGATATGTATGACATGGCGCCGTTCAGAAAAAGGGCGCGGTGGGCGGGAAATATGCCGCGCGTCAAGAGTAGCCGCATATGTTGCATATTGCCTTGGCACCAGCGCCGGTCGCGTGTCAGGCCATCGAGAAGGGTAGGGGGCGCCTCCTCGTAGCTGCCGTCCAGGTCATACGCCAGCCAGACTTCCCATCCGGCCCGGCGCATTAGAGCGGCCTCGACAAAGTCGTGGCTGAGGATGTGGCCTCCCAATGGCGGCTTGCCGGGCAACTGCGGCAGGGCACAGTGCTTCATGAAGGGTTCGATCCGGATGATGGCGTTGTGCCCCCAGTACTGGGCATCACCCAGCTGCCAGTAGGACAGGCCGGCGGCAAACATCGGCCCGTAGACGTGATTGGCGAACTGCTGTACGCGGGCGATAAGGGTGTCACGGCCGACCGTCGCCGGGGCTGTCTGAAGGATGCCGACATCGGGATTTTGCTCCATGAGTCGGACGAGACGAACCAGGGTGCCGCCGTTCATGATGCTGTCTGCGTCTAAGACGACCATATAGCGGTAACTGCGCCCCCAACGGCGGCAGAAATCGGCGATATTGCCGCTCTTGCGCTTGATATTCGGCCGTCGGTGGCGGTAATAAATGTGACCGAAACCGTCGACCTCCTTACAAAGTTCCGCCCAGGCGGCCTCTTCTTCCACCCACCGGTCGGGGTTCGTGGAGTCACTGAGCACGAAAAAGTCGAAGGACGCCATTTGACCGGTCGATGCGAGCGACTCATAAGTCGCCCGCAGACCGGCAATTACACGGTTCACCGATTCATTGTAAACCGGCAGCAGAATTGCAGTGCGGGTGTTTTTTTCGATCCCGGGATCGTCGGTTGAAGAAGGCCAATTGATGGTAAATCGGTTATACCGTCGCATCAGAATCAGAAAACCGATGAACGACGTCCAAAACCCGATCGATATCCATGCAAAAAGCATGGCGAAAAAAATAATGAGGGCAATTTCGAGCCCGGTGCGGCCCATGTGGGGCAGAACATTGGCCATGTAACCGCTGGCGACCGCGGTGGTGCTCACGATGAGGAGCATCAGCAGGATGCGCCTTCTCACGGCCTCTTTTTCCCAGAATTTTTTGATCGGCTTACGGTTCATCCCTGACCTCCGGCGGTTGACCGCTGGCAACCATTCTCTGCGGCACCTTCGGGGTTCTTTTCAAAACCGGTCGATCGGGTTCCTTTTTGCGCCGGAAGAGCCTACCAAAGAAGGAACGAACCGGCTTTCGATCGATAAAATCCGGCAGCATGTGCCCCCTTTTGAGTGGTGGTGCCACCGGCAGGCCGCCGGAGAAGGCAGCGGTTTCAGGGAGAATTCCTGCGGTTTCATTTAGGGGAATAGTCGATTCGGATGTGCAGAAAATCTTGCGACGGTCCCAAAAAGCCCGGGTTTCCGGAAAGAGGTTTCGTTCGGTCAGTACCTCATGCAGGGACAACATGGCGGCTTGCGTTGGATAATACGCAGTCGATACGTCACACTTTTTAACCGCGCGGCGGAGCACATCGAGGGCAATCGAAAGGCCCAATATGGGCGGCATGTTGATCGACCGCAAATAAAGCAGCACCCGGTCGCGGGCATCTTGCCAATCGGTGCACTCGTCTGTCGCACCAAAATAGATCTCCGGCGTCGATGAATTTGACGGTGCGGCGTCCGCGGGTGGTTCGATATCCGGGTTTACCGATTGATTTTTCAAAACCGTCACCTCAGGGCGAGAGACCATAGCTCCAGGTTTCGGTCAGGATGTCCTGGCCTTCTTTGAGATAGGCCCGCATTTCCAGCGAGGG
>JBATHN010000752.1:0-1574 GCA_049666885.1 Desulfobacterales bacterium | reverse complement strand
AATGGCGTTCTCGTTGCGCGCCCATGCCCGCCGCGCCACCCCGCCCATGACATCCCAGGGAATCGCGAGACGGATGATACCGTCCACCCGCTCACTGCCGTCCAGCACCAGGCCGAAGCCACCGTTTATGGCCTTGCCGATACCGACCCCGCCGCCGTTGTGCAGCGCCACCAGGCTCATGCCCCGTGCGGCGTTGCCGGCAAAGCAATGCGTGGCCATGTCGGCCATAATGTTGCTGCCGTCCTTGATATTGGCCGTTTCCCGGAATGGTGAATCCGTGCCACCGGTGTCGTGATGATCCCGGCCGAGCATCACCGGTCCGATTTCTCCGCCGCGCACCATCTCGTTGAACTTGAGGGCGACCGTCATTCGTCCGAGTGCATCCAGATAAAGAATCCGGGCTTGGGTGCCGACCACCAGCTGGTGCCGATCCGCATCCCGGATCCAAACGTAGTTGTCGCGGTCCTGAAACCGCCGTTCGGCATCGATGCAGTCCATGGCGGCCCGGTCGGTCTCGAGCAGGTCTTCCCTTTTACCACTGAGACACACCCAGCGAAAGGGGCCGTATCCGTAGTCGAACAGCAGGGGGCCCATGATGTCCTCGACGTAGGACGGGAAAACGAACCCGTCCAGCGGATCCTTGCCGTTTCTGCAGATGCTCTTGACGCCGGCATCGTAAACCGCTTTCATGAAACTGTTGCCATAGTCGAAGAAGTAGGCCCCCCGCTCGACCAGGGTTTGGACCAACTCGAAGTGGCGTTTGAGGGAACGATCGACGAATTGCCTTAACTTCAGCGGCTCTGCCCTGAGCATTTCCGTGCGCTCGTCGAACGTCAGCCCCTGAGGGCAGTACCCTCCCTCATACGCAGCATGACAGGAGGTCTGATCGGAAAGCAGGTCGATGGCCGTGTCGTGACTGACCGCGTATTCGAGCAAGTCGACGACGTTGCCGTGAAAGGCGATTGCCGTCGCCTGGCGTTTCTGCTGGCACGCTTTGGCCATGGCGAAGGCCTTGTGGGGATCGTCGATGACGGCGCCCACCCAACCCTGGTCGTGGCGCGTTTGGATCCTGGAACGGTCGACCTCGGCGATGATGCTCACGCCGCCGGCGATATCAACCGCCTTGCCCTGGGCCCCGCTCATTCCCCCGAGTCCGGAGGAGACGAACAGACGGCCGGCCAGGTTTTCTTCAGGCGCCAGTCCGAGCTTCAACCGACCGGCGTTTAAGACGGTGCTGTAGGTTCCGTGTACGATTCCCTGGGGACCGATATACATCCAGCCGCCGGCCGTCATCTGACCGTAATTGGCCACGCCGAGAGCCGTGGCGCGGCGCCAGTTCTCCGTGTTGTCGAAGGCCCCGACCATCAGGGCGTTTGTGATGATAACGCGCGGGGCGGTTTCCGATGACGCAAACAGGCCGAGGGGATGTCCGGAGGCCACCACCAGGGTCTGGTCACGGGTCATGATTTCCAGATAGCGTCTGATCAGGTGATACTGCATCCAGTTCTGACAGACCTGACCGGTCTCCCCGTAGGTCACGAGTTCGTAAGGATAGAGGGCGATCTCGAAGTCCA
>JBATHN010000751.1:0-2452 GCA_049666885.1 Desulfobacterales bacterium | reverse complement strand
TCCTTGCTCCGAGAAATGTACCCCATGCCTGGGCATTTAAGGGAAAGGACCACGGAAGACTCCTAATCGCATTCCAGCCAGCTGGTCTAATGGAATCCTTTTTTCAAGAATTGGCAAAAATTAAAGGGGAACCTAATAAAGCAGAATTAAAACGCCTATTTCACGCACATAGGATGGAAATAACTGGCCCACCATTGTTTAAACAAGGGTGATTCTGGAAAATTGGTTCAGTATAGCGAGGACATTTTTCCGAGTTAACTGTAATGGCAAGTAGATGTTGGCTTGGCAAGACCCTAAATGCTGGTATGTAATTAACGGTTAGATGCAAAAATGGCTGGTTATCAGATATTGTGAATATAGAAACGCCTGATTTTGTATCGGTTATTGGTAATATCTTTATCGAAGGTTTACGGATTAGAGTTTGCGCTTACTCCAACGTACTCCAACTTCGGCGGCAGTTGCGTTTCCTGCTATGTCAATAAACTTATCAAATTTTCATTTGAATGGTGATTACCAAATTTTATTTGTATAAATGAATTAAATTCTAATATTTTGACCTGTGGCCAGGTAAAGTAAGTTTTTGTGAATACCCTATTATTAGATATCCTGTTACGCGCATTGGAACAGCGATGCTAAAGAACAATATAAAAAATCAATTTTCAATGGCCATTACATTAATAGCATGATTTATAGATCTAATGATTAATCTAAGAGGGAGAAAATGAAATGAATAAACACCAATTTTTCATCGCCACTATTGCCATTGGAATGCTTGTAACCTTCACCGTTATAAGCGATTATCTGCTTTTTTACGTACCTATAAATGCTACCTATTTTCATAACATTTAGCTTCATATCATCACTTGCGGCGACCAATTAGATCGACCTAACCAAAATATTCAAATCTAAACCAAGCATTTCAGGCATCAAGCGAAGGAAGGGCAAAATGCGTCTGAACATCGAATTCCCAAGCAAAGGGCTACTATGCCGTGGTTGGCTCTACGTGCCAGACAGCTTGGCCGAAGCGCAAACAGCTCCGGAGATTGTCATGGCCCACGGTTTTGCAGGTGTAAAAGAGATGGGGCTTGCAGGTTTCGCCGAAAGGTTCGCTACAGCAGGTTTTGTGACGTTAGTTTTCGACTACCGCTTCTGGGGCGAGAGCGAGGGCGAGCCGCGGAACCAGATTTTCGCCATAGAGATGGTGGAGGACTATCGCAACGGTATCACCTGGCTTTCCGACCGGTCTGAAGTGGATCCTCAACGCATTGGAGTTTGGGGAACATCCTTATAGTGGAGGCCTTGGTCTGTATGTGGGTACCCACGACAAGCGCGTTAAGGCTGTTGTTGCGCAGGTCCCATCAACATTGAACCCGGAGTCTCGTCCGACGAAGGACCCGGAGGCCTGGGATCGGGTAGGAGAATTGATGATCGAGGATCGCATTCAGCGTTACAAGACCGGGAGCCCAAACTATATGAAGATGGATTGGTCCCCTTCCCTTTACCGTACCGTGAGATGCCTTGATAGTCCTATCCTGTGCGCCAACCAAAAAGCTTTTGATAATCAATATTTTAACGCGCTCATGCCGAATAAAACCTTTCCGGCATCATGCGAAGGCTTTGACCACTTGATTTCTGCCAGCGAGACCGTGCGGAAACCTTCCCTGAGTTTCGGATAATTGGCATTGCTGAAAAGGGTATTTACTCTGATCGTTACAATGACGCCTTTTTTGAAATCGGCACTGGATTCGATGCACATGCCGTCCGCACTATAGTTTAGCAAGTTGCCGTCATAGATTTTCCTGGATGTTGACGCCGTAAAACGGCCGAAGGCAGTCGACGCGTTTATGGCATGGCGTTCAATGCTTCGTTTTTCCATTTTGCTCCTCCTTTCCCGGATAACCGGTTTTCAAAGGACGGTAGGCTTCCAGGTCTTGCGATCACAATTTCAATACGGCAATCTGAGTGGAATCCAGTTTTGATGACGGTTCATAAAAATTAAGGAAGGCCTAAAATAAGTATCAGAAACCGTTTGCATCACCGAATAAATTTCACTCTCCAACTCAACTTATCCACCAATATTTCATTCACTACCTTCCCTTTTTTATCTAAAACTCTGGCGGTGAAATAGCGTCCTTTGTTTTCAAGGCCGCATATTTTATACGCAGTGTTGTTGGCGCATTGGCCGATCAGAAATTTTGCCGATTCGTCACTCATGCCGTCTCTGGGGTTTGACTGCTCCTCAAACTCTCGAGAATTTTCTTTTGAATTTTCAGAAAACTTTATTTCGGTGGTATTGCCTCCTTTGTTTTCAGAATTCGTTATTGAGTCTTCCATGAATCCGCAAATCGATTCCATCCAGTTCATGTTGGGCCTCCTTAGGGCTCACTCAAAAATACCTTCAAATTGTGGACGTCGATGCATCCCGCCCAGCCGGGTTGCGAAAAATCGGAAT
>JBATHN010000750.1:0-6030 GCA_049666885.1 Desulfobacterales bacterium | reverse complement strand
TCTTCACCTCCAGCCGCAGGACAAGGACATTCACATCAGGGCGCTGAAAGGCCAGGAAAACATCGGGGAACAAACCGGTCTGATTTTGGACCCAGCCACGATGCTGATCACTGAAACCAGTTAGTTTCCATCCATACTGGCAGGATTCCACATCAAGGCCGGCACGGCAAATAAGGGAAAGTTTTAGGGCAGGAAAGAAACGGATCGGTATGCTTGCGACACTGGCGGATCCTTTTTGTGGCTTGCGCTGAGTTCAGGATTTGCAAGAAAAGTCCAGGAATGGTTTGAATCCAACTACACCCCTATAAATACGGTCGAGACCGCAACCGTGCGATATCAAGTGGCACGCATCAGGAACCAAACCAAAAGCAGAAACATTATCGACTCTGCCGTCCGGTGTTCCACTGTAATGGCCGATCAGTCAGACAGCCTCCATCACACCGGTGCGCATGTCGAGGGTGTTCCTCTTGTCCTCGCACCCGCCGTGATGGATGTCCAGCCAGGTTTCTTTCAGATACTCCCAGGATGAATTGCTGATAGAGGCGTGTCCTACCGTTAATTCCCACATACCCGACTGCGAATCGCGCAGCAACACATGCTTCTGGTGGCAATGTCGGCATTCGATCGTTTTGGCTTCCATAAATCGTCTTCCGATGATCGTTGATCCTGACAATTCTAAAGTTGAAAAACCTCAAAGCATGATTTGTGCCAGGGTATGCAAATTTAATTTTTAAAGTATTTTCTTACAGTTAGAGAAAGAGAACGATGTCGCAGGTGGATTATTTTGTGGAATCGAGGAGTGAAATATATGAAAAAAACTTCACATGTCAAAGCCCGCGGATCAGTTCAAAACAGGCGAACGCCTCATATTAGACCTTGTCATGAGCCGAGTGTAGAGATATATATCCCGAGCTAAACGTCGTATCGATTGCCTGACACAGGCCAGTAGCTCTAATGGTAGAGCACCGGACTCCAAATCCGGGTGATGGGGGTTCGAATCCCTCCTGGCCTGCCAAGCTTAAAATGTTCGTTGGTGCGCTTAGGCCGCTTCGTGGTTGCCTCACCCAAACACTGATTACTCCTTATAAAGGCAGCAAGCGCGCAACATGCTCGGCGATGGCCGGCGAGGCTGTCAGCCCCGGTGACTCGATGCCGATCAGATTGACCAGACCCGGCATCCCTTTGGCAGATTCCTCCTTAATGATAAAATCCCTGACTGTATCGCCCGGTTTCTGCAACTTGGGTCGAATGCCGGCATAGTCAGGTTCAAGGTCTTCGAGCTGCAAACCTGTCAGATAACGCTGCGCCGCTGTAAAAAATTCCTTCCGGTGTGCTGCGTCAACGGTGTAATCATAGCTGCGCTGCGGGAGAAAAATGGTGTTTGGGCCCAGTTTGACCCTTCCGCTCATGTCAATCGTGGCATGGATGCCCAACCCTTCGTTGTTGGGCAGCGGGACCGGATAAATCAAGTGATTGATGGTCCCGGGCGCCGGCGCCACGCTGAAGTACTCCCCTTTCCAGAAAAACTGCTCATATTGGTAGGCGTGGACGTCGATTCCCATACTGGCGGCGATCCGGTCGGATTCCAAACCGGCACAATTGACCAGGTAACGGGTCGTAAATTTTTCCGTCTGTCCGTCGGGATAGCGCACATGAACCCGGTAGCGCGGTCCGGCTAAAGGCTCGACCCGTTCAACCTCGCACCGATAGACGAACTGGACGTTGTTTCTTTGGGCCTGTGCGACAAAATGGCGCATCAGACGGTGCGAGTGGACAATGCCCGTCGATGGAGAAAATAAGGCCGAAACCGCCCGAACGCTAGGTTCCATCCGGGCCACCTGGTCACCGGTCAGGTACTGCAGGTCCTCTACCCCATTGGCCCGCGCTTTGGCTTCAATCGATGCCAGAAAGTCTTCTTCGGCCTTATTGATCGCCACGATGAGCTTGCCGCAATTTCGAAAGGGAATCCGCTTTGCTTCGCACAAAGCGTAAAGCAATTGCCGGCCCTCCACACACAAGCGCGCTTTGAGCGAGTTGGGCGGATAATAGATCCCGGCATGGATCACCTCACTATTTCGGCTGCTTGTTTCCTGACCGAACCTTTCATTTTTTTCGATCACGAAGACATTTTTATGATTCTGTGAACATCGGGCGGCAACGGCCAAGCCGACAACTCCCGCGCCGATGATGGTTGTTCCGATATCCACTTTCTTAGTCTTTTCCGATCATTTTTTTAACTTTTTTTACGTATGCCATTATATCGCATTTTCTTTCGAGACCGGAAGCCGCCATGAAGCGCGTCTTACCGAAAATCGGCCGTTCCGGCCAAGGCCGGTCATGGACGCCGTAAATCCAGGCCACACCGGTGTAAGAATTCGGATCGCGCCCGTCGAGGAAATATTTATTGTTGAGCGCAAGGGTGGTCTCAAAGGCTTGCTGCGGCGTTCGGCTCCACTCGAGTATCTTCTTGCCCCAATACATGCGCATGTAGTTGTGCATGAAACCGGTATGTTTCATCTCCAACATGGCGGCATTCCAGTATGGATCGTGAGTTTCGGCATTCTCCAATCGCGTCCGATTGTAGCAATTTGGGCGTTCGTCCGCCAGATGGTCGCTCAGCGTTTGCGAAGCCCAGCCGGGTATGCAGTCATATATGTCGTAATTTGGTGTGAAGTTGACAAAATTGACCGCCAGTTCCCGTCGCACAATCAACTGTTCAAGATAGGCTTCGATAGCGCCCAAGCCGACCGAGCGGCCGTCTGCGGCCTTGACCTGCAGCGCCAGATACAGCGGGGAGATCTGGCCGAAATGAAGGTAGGGACTCATGTGGGAGATATCATCTGTTTGCGGCTGGTTGTGGTGGTCGGGGTAATGCTTCAGCCTCTGGTTTAAAAATTTTTTAAGCCTTTTTTTGGCCTCACGGGTACCGCCTTTGAAGAAGTGGTTGACCGGCTCGACGCTACGGTCGATGTCCAGTTGGGACCACAGCGCATCGATCGCCTCGAGGTTCAGCTCAGACGTTAAATTCTTGATGTCAAGCCCCAGGGAATTGTTTTTAAGGGGGACGAGGTGAAACTCTTTCAGGTATTCCTTCAAGTGCCGGGTGATTTTCGGTCGCAGAGTCCGGGCGGCATATTCGGCCTTGCTGCTGGTGACCGCAACCGGAACGACCACGTCGGTTTCCACCTGGACAACCCGGCAGGCGGCCTTTTGTGCGACGCTTTGACGCCAGGCCTTCTGAAAACGCAAATAGCCGCAATCGCAGACAATGACAGCCGCCCTCTGCCCCGCTTTCAGGGCCACATCGGGCGGTGAGCCCAATTGCACCGCCATTAGAATCCCGCGCTTGGCCAGAGTGTCGGCCGTTTCGCGCAAACCCTCCAGCATGAACCGGTAATGACGCAGATTGGCCTCGGGATACCCGTTCGTCAGTCCGAACACCACCACCATCGGCCGATCGAGATGGTTGGCAAGTTCAACGGCGTATTCAAGGGCGTGATTCTCTTCAGCCCGCTGGGATTGCTGCATCCAGTAAAGCACGAAGTCGCCGTCGGTCATTATCTTCTGATTAAGCGGTTGGATGCGGGTGGGTTCGATCGACAGAGAATGCGTCGGTTGAGGCATGGATTGTATCCCTCCGGGCCGATGGGCAAAGCGCACAGACAGCGTTTTTTAAGCGACCATCGTCATGAAACCGTCTGTTTTGGGCGAACTGCCAATATCAACGAATCTGCGGCACCGGATGAGATTCGGCAAAGTCCAATGCTGGATATTGACTCACGCTCACTAAAAAAAAAGGTAACAATGCCAAGCACTGTTACCTGTAAAAAATCAAGTCACTTTATCCAGGAATCGAAACCGGCGAAGATTTTCCAATTTCTTCCATCGTTTCTTCGTATTTACTGCGCATGTCGATGTGCCCCTTGTCGATGTCTTGTTTCATCGGGCTCCAGTCGGTCGGGCACTCGACCTTGAGCTGATCGAGCCGTCCGGACAATTCCTCGACAATCATGTGAAGATCTTCAATCTTAGGCTGAATCTTTTCTCTCTCGGCCGTGCCGAGTTTGTCGAATTTGCGCCAGGTGTCGTAGATCTTCGCCTTCCATGCGGTAAGTTCAATTTCCATTCCAGAACAAAAATCTTTAACGTCCATAGTTTCCTCCTTTTCCGATTGCGGTTTTAATGTAGTTGATTTTCAAAAGCCCCTTTCCAATGAACCCTAAACAATCCAAAATTTATAATTTATAATAGTGACGAATCAATGTTTGTCAACGGACTCAATCGATGGTCCGGCGGTACTGCCGATACATCGGGGGGGCCCACGACGAGGACGGGCCCGTTGTCATGGGTCAAACCTCACGCATGATTACGCAGTTTGAGTTCGATGGGGTGCGGATTCAGATACGTCTGTTGCCGCAGATAGGGCTGTTGGTATTTGCGCACGTAGTGGTTGATCAGAGTGATCGGCACGATCAGCGGAACGACCTCGCGTCGGTATTGATCGATAATGTCGAGCAGTTCCTGTTTTTCGTCGCTCGACAACTCTTTCTTGAAGTACCCCAGCAGGTGGTAGAGGACATTTCCGTTTTTTTTGAGCGTCACCTTCAGCCGCAATGCATCGATAAGCTGCTGCTCGTAGCGCTCGTAGAGTTCCCCGGCCGCCAGAGACTTTCCGCCGGCCACCAGCTTCCCAATGACGCGGTAATGCTGTGGGCTGTGCGAGAGGATCAGCAGTTTATGCCGGGTGTGAAAGTCGACCAGGTTCGCCATATTTTTCTTCTGCGCCAGGGTCTCGCGCCAACGCTTGAGGGCAAAGATCAGTTCAATGAAGGTTTCCCTGAGCACCGGATCGTTCAAACGGCCTTCTTCTTCTACGGGTATGCGGGGAAACCGTTCCGTAAAAGCCCGGGCAAACAGCCCGACTCCCTGTTTCACCGGCATACCCGAATCGGAGTAAACCTTGACCCGGAACAGACCGCTGTTGGGCGAATCCTTTTTGAAAATAAATCCGCAAAGATTCTCATTTTCCAGCTCCGCAACACGCTTTGCGGCCCACCGGCGAACCCGATCGGTGTGATCGACCTTGTTTTTCGACGTGACCAATCGCGGATTTTCCGGGTCGCCGACGAGTCGAAACGTTTCCCTGGGTACGGGAAACCCGGCTTCCACCTCAGGGCACACCGGAACGAAGTCGACATATTGGGAAAGAATGTCGGTGATGAAACGGTCCCTGGCGTGTCCACCATTCCAGCGCACATTTTCACCCAGCAGACAGGCGCTGACCCCTATTTTAATTCGGTCTTCCATTCCTGATTCTCCTTATCCGCATCACGTCATTACTGTTGTTGGACTGTCCCCCTGAAGCCGAATTCTAAACTTTGAGCGGCCGAACTCCGCCCCGCTTCAATTGGGCAAATGCCGAATCGCCGGCACCCTGTCCGTTTTCGGCTATCAATGCCGATCAGGCATCGGCTGTTTCCAAACTTCGCTCCAGTTCTTTTAATTCGGAGCCGGTTATCGTCTCTTTTTCCAGGAGTATCACAGCCCCTTTTTCGAGCAGGGGCCGCTTGCCGCGCAGAATGTCGAGAGCAACCGCATACTGCTCTTGTATGATTTCCTTGATTTCTGCATCGATCATTTCGGCCGTGGCCTCACTGTATTCCACCGGTGATTCAAACCCCGGTACATTGAGAAATCGGCTCCGTTTTTCCGGCGCCAAATAAACCTGTCCGGCTTTCGCACTCATGCCATACTGTGTTACCATGCTGCGGGCGATGTCGGTGGCCCGCGACAAGTCGTTGTGTGCCCCTGTGGAAATGTCTGAAAAGATGATCTCTTCCGCCGCCCGCCCGCCAAGCAGGGTGGCGATGCGATTCAACAATTCGGTCTTTTTCATTAGAAATCGATCTTCGGTGGGAACCTGCATGGTGTATCCCAAGGCAGCAATGCCACGGGGGATGATCGTTATCTTCTGCACCGGATCGGTTCCCGGAAGTCCGAACGCCACGATGGCATGCCCCAGTTCATGGT
>JBATHN010000749.1:0-2334 GCA_049666885.1 Desulfobacterales bacterium | reverse complement strand
TTGATGATCGTGGCCCTCAGCTTCACGGAGGACTACCCCGACGGAGCTTCGGCTTACGCGGCGGCCCTGGATCGAATTGAAGGCCTGGCCGCCCGTATCGAACAGCCGGTGTCCGAAGACGATGCCGCCGCGTGGCAAGTCGGCTGCCGGCTCGAGCCCGTGAGCGATGATGAGACCTTCCGTCGAAAGGTGTTGAAAACCAAAGAGTACATCCAGGCCGGCGATATCATCCAGGCCGTGATATCGCAGCTGTTTACCAGCAGCCCGCCGCCCGACCCGCTTTCCCTCTACCGAGCCCAGCGCTTCATCAACCCGTCTCCCTATCTCTTTTTTCTCCATCTCGACGGGACCGTATTGATCGGGTCGTCCCCGGAAACCATGGTGCGGCTTGAAAACGGGGTGGCGACCCTCAGGCCGATTGCCGGCACCCGGCCCAGGGGCGGTTCCGAGCAGGAGGATCGGGATCTTGCCGACGAACTGCTCAAGGATGAAAAAGAGCGGGCCGAACACCTTATGCTGGTCGATCTGGGACGCAACGATCTGGGGAGGGTGGCCGAGACCGGGACCGTACAGGTAACCGATCTGATGGTGGTGGAACGCTATTCCCACGTCATGCACCTGGTGTCCAACATCTGTTGTGATCTGCGCCCGGACTGCGATGCCTGGAGCCTGATTCCGGCAGCGTTTCCCACCGGCACCCTCTCGGGTGCCCCCAAAGTGCGAGCGATGGAAATCATCGCCGAACTCGAGGAAGAGCCGCGGGGACCTTACGGGGGCGCGGTGGGGTACGTTTCCTTCAGCGGTAACATGGACATGGCCATCACGATTCGTACGGCCTGCGTCGAGAATGGTCGGCTAACCGTGCGTGCCGGGGCCGGGATCGTCGCCGATTCCGATCCCGAACGGGAGCGCATAGAAACCGTCAACAAGGCCATGGCCATTCAGAGGGCACTAGAGTTGCTTAGCAGAACCTAAACTGATCGGTTCCGGGTTCTGGGTTCAAAGGTTCTAACCGAATGAAATTGAGAACATTTCTTACTAAGAAGTTTGCCGTGTCTCCGGATATTGGCCAACAGCTGTAACCCATCAACTGGCTAATGGGCCAACCGGCAAACCGGCCAACGGGCTAACCGGCTCAACCGACTATAAACAGGAGTTTCTCCATGATAGTGGTCATCGACAACTACGACTCGTTTACGTACAACCTGGTTCAATACTTGAAAATCATCGGGTCTGAAGTGGTCGTGTTTCGGAACGATGCCGTTTCTCTTTCGGAGTTGGAGGAGATGGCGCCTGCCGGATTCGTCATTTCTCCCGGACCGGGACGGCCGGAGACGGCCGGGATTTCGATGCCGTTGATCGATCGCTTTTCCGGGCACATTCCGATTCTGGGCGTTTGCCTCGGTCATCAGGCAATCGCCGCGGTCATGGGGGGCAAGGTTGTTTCCGCCAAGCGTCTGATGCATGGCAAGACCTCATCTGTGACCGCCGACGGGCAAACGATCTTCAAGGGCATCAAGTCCCCTTTTTCTGCGATGCGATATCACTCCCTGGCCGTGGAGAAGGAAACCCTGCCGGCATGCCTCAAAGTAACTGCCGAGACGGAAGACGGCGAAATTATGGGCATCCGGCATGTGGCGGATGCGACCGAGGGGATCCAGTTCCATCCAGAGTCGATCATGACACCGGTGGGGAAACGATTATTACGGAACTTCGTTAGTCGAACATGATGGGTTCGCGATCCTAAGGAAAGGAGAAGGGCAATGTTTCGTGAATATCTGACCAAGATCATTGACAGGAAAAATCTGGCGCAGTCGGAGATGTCGGAAATGATCGGCCTCATTTTTTCCGGTGAGGTGAGCGACTCCCAGGTGGGGGCGTTTATGGCGGCACTGGCGACGAAGGGCGAAACCTTCGAGGAGTTGGCCGGCGCGGCCCAGGCGATGCGTCGCAAGGCTCTGCGCATCGAGGCAATAGGCCAGACGGTGGTGGACACGTGCGGTACCGGCGGCGATGGCGCCAACACCTTCAATATTTCAACCACCACGGCCTTTGTCGTTGCCGGTTGCGGTGTGACGGTCGCCAAACACGGCAACCGCAGTGTATCGAGCAAGTGCGGCAGTGCCGACCTGCTGGAAAACCTCGGCATCAACCTCAACACCGCTCCGGAAATTGTCGAAGAGGCCATTGCCGAAATCGGCATCGGATTCCTGTTTGCGCCGCTGTACCATGGTGCCATGAAGTATGCCATGACGGCGAGAAAGGAGGTAGGGGTGCGCAGCATCTTCAACATGCTGGGACCGCTTACCAACCCGGCCGGCGCCAACTGCCAGC
>JBATHN010000748.1:0-2184 GCA_049666885.1 Desulfobacterales bacterium | reverse complement strand
TGCCTGCCCTCGGGACACCAGCGGCCGCTGCGGATGGTCGTTCCGTCTGCGGTAGTGAAATAACCAACTCGGACGCTTGCCCCGTCGATTCTGCGCGACGTCGTCATCGTGAAGTAACCTCCTTTGGGCCCGATCCACCGTCAAACCCGTATAACACGGCGCCGGATCAGGAACAACCAACGGATCGATCTGTCGATCAATCGACTCACGTCGCTACAGTCGCGGTTGACCGCCAGCGGGTTATCGAATATGTCAAAGGTTCCCCTTTTAGGGTCGAAGGATTGAGGTCATTCCTTGAAAGCTGAACCTTGAACCCCGAACCCAGAACCCTCGTATGAAACTTAACGGTGCGATTCCCGATGGAGAGGTCATCTTTAGAGATACTATCCTAAGTATTGGGATATTCAAAAATGTCAAAATACAAGCACCATAATACAAATAAATTCCAAATGACAATATCCAATGACCCAAACAGTTTGGAATTTCGAATTTTGGTCATTGAGATTTATTTGTTATTTGTCATTTGCGATTTGGAATTTTTCTCCGAAACTAAAAAGTTTCTTTAACGATCAAACTGGGCGCCCCGCCGGCCAGCGGCAGGGCTGAACCCCGAACTCTGAAACCGGAACCCTGAAAAAAGGATAGATCCACGCCATGGCCACACATTCTCATCAGTTCGTCGAAACCTACCAGGGTCTGGTCGGCTTCGGGCTTGACCGCGAGAACGACCAGAACACCATCGTATATTACCTGCAAAAATTTTCCGATGATGCGCTGCTGCAAACACTTGTCAAACGACTCAGCGATGATGAACTGAACGACATCTTCAGCCTCGTCACCCGTCTGCTCAAACGCCACCTGACGGAATCAGAGTATCATCGCCTCTTCCTGAAAGACGATCATCCATAGGGCTCCTATTAACCATTAACCGCTCATGGTCCATAAGCCACCGCTGGTTCCGGGTTCCTGGTTCCGGGGTCTGAGTTTCGAGTTTCGAGTTTCAAATTTCAATTGCGAGCCTGATTCTATATTCGTGTTAAAGTGACGTATTAGCGGTAATATTTTTCATCACGGAGCTCTGAGGTGAGGTCAATTTGTCCTTTTTGCCGCCGGCCGGCCGTTGCGACGTCTGCCAACGGCCGAAAGGACGCCAAAAAAAAAACGGATATTAGACATGTTTTCCGAAAAAGAATTGGAAGGGTATGCCGAAGTACTTCTATGGGGACTGCAGACAGCGCGCCGCAGAAAATTCAAAAAAAATGACGTCGTGGCCATCCGGTATCACCTGCCGGCCCGGCCACTGGCGGAAATCCTCTATGACAACCTGCTCCAGATGGGGCTCAACCCGGTGCCGCGCGCACTGGAAACACCCCAAATGGAAAAAAGCTTCTATGTCCGCGCTACACCCCGCCAGCTGAGGTTCGTTCCCGCCGGCGACGAAAACCTGCATCGGCAGCTCAACGGCAGCATTCATCTTTATGCCCCTGAGTCGATTACCCACTTGAGCGATGTCGATCCTAAAAAAATCGGACAGGCGGCCGTGGTGCGTAAATACTTACGCGACATCCTGATCCGACGCGAGGAACAGGGCCTTTTCAGCTGGACCCTATGTGTTTTCCCCACCATGGCTCTGGCAAGGCACGCCAAAATGTCCCTCAAGGCCTATGCCCGCCAAATCGCGGCGGCGTGCTTCCTGGAACAGCGCAATCCGGTCAGCGCGTGGCAGGATGTGCATCAAAAAATCCGATCGATCAAAAAACGGCTCGACCGGCTGCCGGTCGAGCGCTTTCACATCGAGTCGGATACCATCGATCTGACCCTCACGCCGGGGGAGAAGAGAAAGTGGCTTGGCTTGTCCGGCCGCAACATCCCGAGTTTCGAAGTCTTCATTTCTCCTGACTGGCGGGGTACGCATGGCGTTTATTACGCCGACCAGCCCTCTTTTCGCAGCGGCAATTATGTGGCCGGTGTCAGGCTGGAATTCAAAAAGGGAGCTGTGGTGAAGGTAAAGGCCCGGAAGGGCGAAGATTTTATCCGCCGTCAGCTTGAGATGGACCCCGGAGCAAAAAGGGTCGGGGAATTTTCTCTTACCGACCGGCGTTTTTCACGCATCAACGCGTTCATGGCCAACACGCTCTTCGACGAGAACTTCGGCGGACCTCACGGCAACTGCCATCTGGCCCT
>JBATHN010000747.1:0-7876 GCA_049666885.1 Desulfobacterales bacterium | reverse complement strand
GGTGGAACGATCAAAAACCTCGGCATGGGTTGTGCCTCCCGCAAGGGAAAGCTCGCGCAGCATTCCAGTGTTTCTCCCCAGGTAAAAGCGAAGAAGTGTGTCGGTTGCGGTGATTGCGTCGCGCATTGCTCCCAGTCGGCACTGGCACTCGTGGAACGCGTCCCTGCCGCAACTACCGCCAAATCCTCCCGGAAGGCCAAACAAGGCCGCAAAAGAAAAAAGGCCGTGATCGATGACAAGAGATGCATCGGCTGCGGCGAGTGTATTTTGATCTGTCCCAAGGGTGCCATCGACATTGCCTGGAATCAATCAATCC
The DNA here is from genome assembly GCA_049666885.1 of Desulfobacterales bacterium. Lineage (GTDB taxonomy): Bacteria > Desulfobacterota > Desulfobacteria > Desulfobacterales > SG8-13 > JARFQH01. The sequence goes on along the minus strand of JBATHN010000747.1, from coordinate 7,560 downwards.
CGATCTTTCTGGAAAACATGGTTGAATACACCCTCGGTGTCTTAAAAGGCAAATCGACCAAGGCGTTGTTTTTAAATTTTATCACCGATGTTTCGCCAGCCTGCGACTGTTATTCTCACAACGATGCACCGATTGTAAGAGATATCGGAGTGCTGGCATCGCGGGATCCCGTGGCCATCGATCAGGCGTCGGTTGACCTGGTGAATCGGGAACCGGCTCTGACCGACTGTTGCCTGAAAACCAACCGGGAAGCGGGCGAGGATAAATTTTCCGGGCTGTATCCCAAAGTCGATGGGAAGATCCAGCTGGAATATGCACAGCAACTGGGACTGGGCCGGCGGGACTACCGGATCCAAAAAATATGACCTGAAACTGCCAACCTTCCGGTGCGCACCGGCTGCCGAATGAGCGGACGGCACCTGAGATTCGTCGATGTCGATTTGGATCGTTACCATACTGCTGATTGTCACGCTGGTTCTGTTGATCACGGAGAAGTTGCCGGTAGATCTGACGGCGATCGGTATCACGGTCGCTCTGATCCTATCCGGAATCCTGACACCGATCGAAGCGGTCTCCGGCTTTGCCTCACCGGCCGTCATCACCGTCGCAGCCATGTTCATGGTCAGCCAGGGTATGATCAAGACAGGAGCGGTCGGTTTTATCGGACAGAAGGTGATCGCCCTGTCACGGGGCAATTCGAGATTGGCCATGCTGGTGATTATGTTGATCGTCGGCGTTTCCTCGGCTTTTATCAACAACACCCCGGTGGTCGTGCTGTTCATTCCGATCGTTCTCAGCCTAAGCTGTGAGCTCAGTTTCAGCCCCTCCAAGTTTCTGATTCCGGTGTCCTACGCGTCGATTCTGGCCGGAACCAGCACCCTCATCGGGACGTCCACCAATATTATCGTCAGCGATTACAGTGCCTCCCGGGGTTATGGCGCGCTCGGCATGTTCGAGCTGGCCCCGGTAGGGGTGCCGATCGCCCTTCTGGGAATCGTCTTTTTGTTGTTTGCCGCACCGCTGCTAATGCCGAGCCATCGCTCGCCGGTGTGCGAGCTGAAGGAAGGCGGCCGCCGGCGCTATCTGGCTGAATTCTCCGTACCGCGTGAAAGCCCCCTGATCGGCCAATCCGCCGAACGGGCCTTTGTCGATCGACACCCTTCGCTGGAAGTTCTCGAACTGATTCGCTACTCACACATCTACTACCCCGAACGGGATGCGGTCGTCATTGCACCGGACGACCTGCTGCTGGTCAAAGGATCCGCCAATGAGTTGGTTGACATCCTTCATGCGGAAGGCGTCGAACTGCCATTGGCCGAGAAGGATATGGTGTTAGGATCAGGTGAAAACGCGTCGATTGTGATCGAACTCATCATCCCTCCCCAATCGACGCTGGTGGGAAGACGGCTGGTCGAGAGCCGCCTTCAGCACGACCCGGATGTTCACATCATTGCCATCCAGCGCAGCGGACTGCACTACACCGAGAAAAACGTCCAGGACGTTCGGCTGCGCAACGGCGACATCCTGCTCATCTGGTGCCCGGAAAGCAAATTGGAAAAACTGCGGCTCGAAACCGACCTGATCATCGTTGAGGATGTGCATCACGAAATTGTCCTCAAGCGCAAAGCCCGCATGGCCTTTATGATTTTCAGCGGTTTGGTGATTACCGCATCCGCAGGTTTGGCGGACATCATGGTATGCGCCCTGGCCGCCGTTTTTCTCATGATCACAACCGGCTGCCTCCAGCTACGCGACGCTTATCGCACCCTTCAGGCAAACGTTCTACTGTTGATCGTCGGAACCATCGCACTGGGCAAGGCGATGGAGAAAACCGGGGCGTCCCAACATTATGCCGAAGTCTTTTTATCGTTTTTTACCAATTCCGACCCGGTGATGGTGCTAGCCGGTGTGATTTTGCTCACCAGCATCAGCACGCAGCTGCTAAGCAACAACGCCACGGCCATTTTGATGCTGCCGATCGCGATTTCATCCGCCGAGGCGTTGGGTGTCAACCCGAAGGCGTTCATCATCGGCGTCTGTTTCGGCGCCAGTGCCTGTTATGCCACACCGATCGGCTACCAGACCAATCTCCTGGTTTACAGTCCCGGAGGGTATCGTTTCAGTGACTACCTCAAACTCGGTATGCCGCTCAATCTGATCGTCTTCGTCCTGGGAACGCTGTTTATTCCATTTTTCTGGCCGTTTTAAGCGCCTTAAAAACGGATTTGCGCGACAGGGCTCTGCCGTCCAATGCGAAAATTTGTAGGTGCAGTCAAAAAAAGGCCCCCTTTTGGACGCAGAGACCGTTTCAGACATCATTTTAGGGGCGGTTCTTGGTGGGAAGACGGGTTAGCGTTTCCCGTGGAGAGCACTTCTTTGATGGTCAACGGCACCGACCGTTTGCGTTTGGGTGGTTTTCTCTTGCGTGACCGCTGTTTCTTCGATTCTTTGCGTTTGATTTTTATTTTTTCCTGGTAGCGGCCGACGACGAAGAATGCCAGATAGTAACCGGCAACGGCCAGCGGCAATCCCAGTATCACACCGCCAATGACCATGGCCCAGATTATTTCCGGTGTCTGCAGGATCAGCCGGTATACGGCCGAGAAGCTTTCGATGTCCTTCCAGCTGAAAACCTGTTTTATCCCGGCTATGCGGGCGCCGACAACGTAGGTGATACTATATATAAAAGGTGCGGTGGCTGCATTGGTAAACCACACCGCGACAGCTGCAGAGATTTTGTTCCATTTGAGCAGCGCGGCGAGCGGTATGGCCATGACCGTGTGCAGGCCTATAAAGGGCGTCATCCCAACGAAAAGACCGAGGGCAAAGCCGAGCGCAATTTCTCGCGGCTGGCCCCGGATTTTTAGAAAGCGTTCATAGGTCCGGACCAGGGGGGCGAGCAGCCGGTTTTCTTTTGTTACCGCCTGTGGAGGAGTTGATTTTTTATTCATCATGGCTTTGCGACCACTGTTCGACCGGCAATCCGACTGCAAGGCGTTGAGGCTGTCAGCCCGAATGTTGATCGGACGAGCGATGCTCGTATAGCAGAATTAAAAAAAAGAATCCACTCCATGTCAGGTGAAGATCAGATACGTGCCGTCTTCCAGCCGGTCGACCCTACCGATTACGGCTGCCGGAGCAACTCCCGCCTGCAGCAGGGTGGTCACGAGTTCCCAGCCATGCTGTTCAGGCACCGCCACCATCAAACCACCGCTGGTCTGAGGGTCATAGACGATTTCCCTATGCCATGTCGGCAGCTCATTTTCGAAACGGATGTGATTCTCGACCAAGCGGCGGTTGTGCAGATTCACTCCGGTGCTCATTCCCCTCTCGTACATTTCAAGCGCCTCTCTCATGATCGGCAGTGCGCCGATTGAAAGCCTCAATTGCACCTGCGATGCCCGGGCCATTTCGAAGGCATGACCGGAGAGACCGAATCCGGTTATGTCCGTGGCGGCATGGATCTCGAAACCCTGCATGATTTCGGCAGCGGTTCGGTTCAATTGCGTGATGACCGTAAGACATTCCGTCAACGCCGCAGTCGACACCCAGCCTTTTAAGTTGGCATTGAAGAGCACGCCGCTGCCGAGCGATTTGGTCAACACCAGAACGTCACCGGGCCGGGCTCCGGCGTTGCTCCAGAATCGTTGGGGATGCACGATGCCGGTGACCGCCAAGCCGTATTTCGGTTCTTCGTCTTCGGTCGTGTGCCCACCGGCCAAGACCGCTCCGGCCTCGGTTATTTTGGATAAACCACCCGCCACGATTCGGTTCAAGACATCCAGACCGAGCTTCTTTGACGGAAAGCCGGCGAGGTTCAAACAGGTAATCGGACGTCCGCCCATGGCGTAAACGTCGCTGAGGGCATTGGCTGCCGCGATTTGGCCGAAAACATAAGGATCGTTGACAGGGGGTGTGATAAAATCGGCGGTGGTGATAATCGCCAAATCTTCGGTCAAACGATAGACCCCGGCATCATCGCTGGTTTCGTAGCCCACCAACAGATTGGGGTCTCGATTAGCCGGCAGCTTTTTCAGCATTTCGTTCAACCCGACCGGGCTGATTTTCGCCGCTCACCCGCAGCTCTTCGACAAACCCAACAGGGTCGGTTTTTGGAAGCGACTTAAGATTTTCATCGGGTATCCTGGTTATTTTCCGTAAACACTTGTATCAGCAGCGCAAAGTGGCGGCCGCATTTTTCTGAATGCGCGACAGTAACACCGGAAGAATATATCGATCATTTGGAATCTGTCAAACAGGTGTTACGACACAGCGCCGGTTGGCGGCTGTGGGGGTGGACAATCGGCATGAAACGATGAATCCGAATTATAAAAAGCTCGATACCGATCTTAAGGGTTCACGAATAAATAAGTTCGAAATTTTGGGTGTTGAGGCGCCCGGTCGACACGGCGTGAAAACGCAGGAACATCTGGATATTTCGAGTTTTCGCACCAACGGCCGGACGGGATGCATCGGTGTCCAAATTGTGACGTTATTTTTGAGTGAGCCCTAAGGGTGGTCAGCCGGCAGTGATGCCCGATGAGCTGATTCCTTTAACATAATAGCGGTGATCGTTTAAGAAGCTGAAAAAAACAACGATGAAGGCAATCGAGGCCTCGATCATCAGGGGCTTGTTTTGGTAAAGGCGATCGAGCTGCTGATTGCGCAGCCGGCCGGAGGTGTACCCGAAATAAGTCGAAAAGAGGCCGTCCAGCATCCAATCGGTGTTTGGCTCTGTTACCAGGTCCGTGCGACCGTTGTAACAGTACTCCATTGCTTCCATCAGCAAGGGCCTGAGGGTCGCCGGATCGCGGTGATGGTACCCCAGCAGGTGAATCAGGGTCCGCTGGGCTTCCAAAAGACTGGCATCCGACAAGGCCTTGAAGAGGATCATTGCCGAACGGTTGCTTTCGATATCGACCATCTGCCGGATGAGCGACAAAATGACGGCGTTTTTGAACAGCTGGTACAGACGTTTGGAACCATTTAAAACCGCTGACGGCGGGTGTTCGGTTTTCGGTCGGTAGCCAGAATAGTTGTTGACAAAAAGGATCTGAAAAATTGTCTCGAAGAAATTAACCTCGTCGATCGGATCTTGAAGATCGATACGCATATCCAGCGTATTGTCGAGGCGATCAGCGAGCTTGACTTCTATAAGATCCGGCGCTTGACGCGCCTCTTCGAGCAGTCGGCCGATGTAGTGGTAATAGGTTTCGCTATCGAGACGGGTCAGGTAGCGGAGCCGGTCAACGAGGGACGCCTCATTGTCGGATTGCAATTTTTCCAGCAGGGTTGACAGCTGGACTTCCAGCTCGCGCCAGCGACGTTTTTCGAATTCAAGCGGATCGACGTCTTCGAGAATGTCGTGAAAGAGCGCACTCAGCAAAGAAACGATGTTGATAACCTCGCATGACCTGGCATAGAGGGCCGCGGCTCTGAGAGGGTGCAGAACCGCCATTGGACCGAGGCGTCGTCTTTTTTGGTTGTAGACGTTAAAAAGATAGCTGAGGGCCTCCATTACGATCAGCCGGTGCTCGCGATCCATCTGTTCGTCGAGGACCAGTTTTTTTTCGCCGATGATGAAAAGCAGAACATTATACCGATTCAACGATGCAGCGCTCAAGTTGTAGTTCAAGACCGAGGAGAGTCTCAGGAATTCTTTGAAGTCGTAGAACTGCATCGGGTGCCTTTCATTATGGGCCGCGGCAGGAGATAATGACGTATCCCGCGCGTCCTTTTGATCGCCCAGTGCGTTAAGGGCTCGCTCAAAAATAACTTACCATTTTGGACGCCGATGCATCCCGTCCGGCTGCGTTGCAAAATCTCGGAATATCCAGATATTCCTACGATTCTACGCCTTGTCGGCCGGGCGCCTCAACGCCCAAAATCAACAACTTATTTTTTCGCGAGCCCTAAGTGCCGCCGGCAGATAAATTTATACGCGCCGGTGGCCGCGTCTTGCAGGCGCACCTAAATCCTGTGCAAACTTGACCCATTTCGGTGTAGTGAACCGGGACGCGGTCCGTGGTGGTTGCGCGTTTAAAAAAAAATTAAGCAAATCCGGTATTTGCCGCTTGAAATCAAGCGCAGTCCCATCGGATTGGAACCGCATTTTCGGTGGTGAGCCCTACTGAGTTGCGCCAGGATTCGGCTGCCGGTCTGCTTGTTCCGATGCCGGCTGCATTCCGGTCTCACCGTCTTCGTCCCGGCTTAAAACCTCTCCGGCTTTCTTTTCGGCCTCACGGGCCTTTTTTTGGGCCAATTCGGCGTTTTGAGCCGCTTTAAGCGCCTTGTTGCGAGCGGCAGAGGCCTCTGCCTCCAATCGCAAAGTGGTCCCGCGGTTGAGTTGCTGTCGCCGGATTGTATTGCTGACCTTTTTCTTGAACTCCGCGGCCCTTTTTTCAGCCGCATCGGCAGCGGCCCTGGCTTCTGACGCCCGCTGCCGGGCGACTTCGGCCTCGCGCCTGGCAGCGCGCGCATTTTGAAGGATGGCCTCTTTATCATAGCGGTCCTGCAACGCCTCCCGCTCCTGCCGGATGGCTTCTATTTCAGAGCGGGTCTGCGGCGTGTATTCGATCACTTCTTTGTGACGGGCGTTCGGTGGCGGGGGGGTCCGGGAGATATGCGTCACCCCTTTTGAATCCGTCCAGGTATAGAGCTCGTCAGCCGGGACGGTAGCGGCGAACATAATAACGACTATCAGCAGAATTACATGCCGCATCGATCTCATTGGGCGTCCAAAACGATGTTCGTCATTCTCATCAACGTTACACCTTGTATGTTAAACTATTTATTTAGCCTGTCAATGCGAGGATGCATTTGAATCAGCAGAACCAGGGACTCTTCGTCCGCAGCGCGCAGGACCTTTTTTTTTATACTGATCCGGTAATGAAGATCGAGATGCCGAAAAAACGGGTCGAGAGTCCGGCGCATCTCTTCGACCAAAATGATGTGTCCTTGAGGTTTGAGACAGGTGACGAACAACCTCAGGAGTCGGTCGATATCCTGATCCTTGTAAACGACTTCGGAGCCGATGATGGTGTCGAATTCCCCCTCCTTTTGGGGGTCCTGCCAGTCGAGGCGCTGGACCGTCAACTGAGTGCAGCCGTTGACGTGCGCATTGGCACGGGCGAATTCGAGCGCGTGGGGATTGGCGTCTGTCAGGGTGACGTCGTGACCGCTGCAGGCTGCAATGATGCCGACCACCCCGAGTCCGGAACCAATTTCGAGTATCCGCTGGCCCGGCACTACCGGTAGCCGGCTGAGGTGCCCGGCCAGGACAACGCTGGCCGGCCAAATCTTGGCCCAGAGGGGAAAGTCCTGCAAGGGGTCTTCCGGGTCGATGAACCGGTCGATCGACTTGGGGACAAAAAACCGATAGCGGTGGCCGTCGATGACGATGTCACGGCACTCGGTGTCATACTGCCGGTTGAATTGGTCGATAGAAAACATGGTTTTTCCGTCATCCGGGCTGCTGTGAAGCAAAACAATTACATCTTGCCTGATCGCATGATTGAAATAATCAGCCATACCCCCAGAACCGTTGCCATGGAGTAGCCG
>JBATHN010000746.1:0-2279 GCA_049666885.1 Desulfobacterales bacterium | reverse complement strand
GTCCAGGTCCCTGACCCGCAGTGTGAGATAATCGGAACGATGGCTGTCTTTGACATAGTCGATAATCGCGAGCAGTTCCCACTGATAAAAACCGATGAGGTTGGCTTCACTGACAAAGAGATAGGTTTTCTGGATGTAGCCCAGTTGCTTCTCGGGTCCATTAACCTCGCTGAGAGCGGCATCGTGCAGATTGCGGTAGACATTGGTCAGCTGTCTGTGATTGAGATACAGCCGGCCGATGATTTCCGATAGACGCCCCTGGTCGTCGTCGGTGTCGGCTGATGCCGCAGCAACCGTTGCCAACAGCAAAATCACGGTCCATAATTTGATTTTTTTAACCATAACGGATATCCTCGGTATTGGTGAATGGGCACGAGAAGATATAGCGGATTTGCAATAGTTACATTTTGAATATAATGGTTGCAAGACAGCTGTAAAGCGATTCAGAATGGTTTGGGAGCGACCGGATGGCCGCCTCCAACAGTTTTTGCAGGGTAATGATGACTGCCGAAAGCGGGTTTTTTTATTGGTTTCGCCTGCCGGGTGACAAGCCGGCCCCTGCGGAACCGGGTGCCGTGCCGGCGGAAGCGGCAAAGGAGAAAACGGCTGAGGAGCCGGAGGCGTTAATTCTCTGCCGCCGTTGCGGGCAAGCGATAGCACGCCCTAACGACCGCATTGTAAGGGACGGCTCGCATCAGCATACCTTTGCCAACCCGCATGGAATCGTTTATGAGATCCTGTGCTTTCGATCGGCCGACGGCTGCACCACCAGCGGTCCGGCGACTGACGAATTCACCTGGTTCAAAGGATACCGCTGGCGGGTTGCCGTCTGTCGCGCCTGCGTGATTCATTTGGGATGGCATTTCGCTTCGGAGAGCGGGGACCGGTTTTACGGCCTGATTTCGGATCGTCTGATCTTTCCGAGTTGACTTTTGGCCGGGCGGTCTTTTTGAGCAATTTCCCTCGCAAGATGGCCCGTTTTACAGGAGGTCACGCAAAAAAAAGTTGGTCTTTCACCCTCGTGAAATGCTTCTATCGTGGGTGGGCACTAAATTGCGGCCCTCGTGACCGGGGCGCGATAAAATCAACCTGCAAGTATAAGGAGTGCGACTGTGCTGTTGTCAAAGCTCGGCAATGAAATCCTTTCAAGAGGCCCCGAAGCTGTTTTGCCGCAGAACCTCAGCCCGGAATGGCTCGGCCGGATCCAGAAAATGGCCGATGAATTTTTAGACACCAATTTCGAACCCGGTGACTGTCGGAAGGTCGACTTCACTGCCGACCCGGTTCTTTCCGCCTGCGTTCTCGAAATTATGCGCCATTTAAAAGACGGGAAAGTGGATGTCCAGGAAAAAGAAATGTTTGAAAAACTGACCCTCTATGCCCTGTCGGTGACCGTGGAAACGGTAGCCAAACAAAATGCCATCGATCTGAAGCCGCCGACGCTGGCCACTATCTTCGACAAACGGCGATTGCAGGAGATCGTAAAAATCCGTCCCGAATTCGAGCCGATCATCAAGATCATCTGTATGGGCGGCGCCTGAAAGCCTCGGCCAGAAATAAGGGCACATCAGGCTTGTTATTTGTCCCGTCTATCGCGTTATCACCACCGGCACATATCCCGTTATCGCCTGCGGTGTTGCCCTGCAGACGAACCGAAATCCTTCACCATCTTGATCAAACGATTTCTTCCCCGAGCCTAAGGGCTCACTCAAAAATAATGTCGCACTTTGGGCGTTGATGCATCCCGGCCGGCTGCCGGTGCAAGAACTCGGAATATTCAGATATGACGAATTTTCGTGCCTTGCCGACCGGGCGCCTCGACGTCCAAAATTGCCAACTTATTTTTAACCCTGTGAGACTTTTTGGTAGAGGGGCGAGATGTCGCGCAGGGTCGTCACCACATTCTTCAATGCGACCAAAAAGGTGGTGATCTCTTCGGCCGTGTTGTCCTTGCCGAAGGAGAGCACCAGGGTCCCCTGGGCATCGGCATGGCTGAGTCCCAGAGAGATCAGAACGTGAGAAGCCCGCAGGGAGCCGGTGGCGCAGGCCGATCGCGTGGAAACGGCAATGTCTTCATCATCGAGCATCAGCATGACGCTTTCGCCCTCGATGAACTGAACCGACATCGACACCATGTTGGGCAGGCTGTGTTCGGGATGCGTGTTGATGAGGTAGTGGTCGATATAGTCAGGCAATTCTGTCAACAACTGGTTTTTGAGCGCAAGGCAGTATGCGGTCCACTTGTCGAGATTTTGCCGGGTGACCTCGGCGGCCGTACC
>JBATHN010000745.1:0-3067 GCA_049666885.1 Desulfobacterales bacterium | reverse complement strand
CAGTTTCAAGAAACTGGGGAACCGGGTCAGTCTTTACCGAGGATCCGCAGAGGACCTCCCTTTCGACGACAATTCCTTCAATCACGCCTTTTTCATGACCACCCTCGAATTCGTCGACGATCCGCGCAAGGCCATCGAAGAAGCCTGCCGCGTCGCAAAAGACCGGGTTTTCATCGGCGTGCTCAACCGGTATGCCCTCAAGGGCATCCAGCGACGGGTCGCCGGGATCTTTTATGAGACCATATTCAACCATGCGCGCTTCTTCGGCATCTGGGAGTTGAAACGGCTCATCCGGTCCATTGCGGGTCCGGTGCCGCAGACCTGGCGGACGGTCAACCAGTTTCCTGCCGGATGCGGCCGTTTCGTCCAGAATTTCGAGCAATCCCGATTCGTGCAACGCTGCCCGTTCGGAACCTTCGTCGGGATGGTGATCACTCTGGTGCCGGTTTTCAGGACCCGGCCGCTGGCCATACGCCACCAGGACGAAACCGTCCACCGGCATGGTGACCGGTTGATGCCGGGGACCGCATCGGGTTACATCACCGACGAGCACGAAACGCAAACCGCGTCAGTAGCCTTGAAATTATGTTCACATGCACAGGACAATTGCCATGGAAGCTTACCTTTATGAGACCGTGAGCGACGGCAAAGTCAAGTGCAACCTCTGCCGGCACCGGTGCCTCATCAAAGAGGGCCGCCGCGGCATTTGCGGCGTGCGCGAGAATCGTGCGGGCGTTCTGCACACGCTGGTTTTCGGGAAGCTGATCGCGCGCCACATCGATCCCATCGAGAAAAAGCCGCTCTATCATTTTCTGCCCGGCAGCCGCTCCTATTCCATTGCCACGGTCGGGTGCAACTTCAAATGCCGTTTCTGCCAGAATGCCGACATCGCGCAGATGCCGGAGGACCAGCGGGGCCTGATCGTCGGAGATCCGGGCACACCGCAGGAGGTGGTCACCGACGCTCTCAAAGGCCACTGTCGAAGCATATCGTACACCTACACGGAACCGACCATATTTTTTGAGTTTGCCTATGAAACCGCCAGGCTGGCCCAGGCCAAAGGGTTAAAAAATGTCTTTGTCACAAATGGGTACATGACCGATGAGGCGCTCGAGATGATTCAACCCTACCTGGACGCCGCCAATGTCGATCTAAAAGCCTTCAACGAAAGATACTACCGGGATGTCTGCGGCGCCAAGCTGTCACATGTTATGGAGACCCTGAAGCAGATGAAATCCCGCGGGGTATTCGTGGAGGTCACGACCCTGATCGTGCCCGGCCTCAACGACGAAAGCGGGGAACTGGAAAAGCTGGCCCAATTTCTGGTGACGGACCTGGGGCCGGAAACGCCTTGGCACATCAGCCGTTTTCATCCGACCTACAAGCTGACCGACCGGCCACCGACACCGCTGGCCACACTTTTGAAGGCGCGTGACATCGGCCTGAAAGCCGGCCTTCGATATGTTTACACGGGCAATGTGCCGGGTGAAGACGGTGAAAACACCCATTGCTACAACTGCGGCAGAATCGTCATCGAGCGGTGGGGATTTCAGATCAGGAGCACCGCCCTCGAAGAGGGTCGATGTCGGTATTGCCGGACGGTGATCGACGGTGTCGGGCTTTAAGTCCGAGTCAGTCTACAGCTATCTTCCGCACCGATTTTAGCGTCGTGTCATTTTGGAAGTGTCTCGACTGCCTTGAGCGACGCAATTGAACGCACATAAGGTTCCCGGTTGAGGGTTCAGAGGTTCAGGGTTCGAGGTTTAAGGTTCCCGGTTCAAAGTTCAACGAGGGTTGAGGGATGAAAACAATTTAAGGTGTCAGGTATCGGCTTTTTAAATTTCAAATAACAAAACTCAAATACCAACCAAACCACAATGACCGGAATTCGAAATTCCAAACTATAGGGTTTTTGATCTTATTTGAGATTTGGATATTGTCATTTGGAATTTATTTGTATTTTGGTGCTTGTATTTTGGTATTTGGCAGTATTTTAGGCGGGCGGGCAAGCCCTGAAAGCTGAACCCTAACCAACACTGCAGATGTTCATTGTTGTGTTACCAGGTTTGAAATATCAGGCAGCGGGCGACAGACAATGGATAAGACAATTTATGTGTGACAAGAAACTATCGTTCGGGCGGCTTCATCAGAACCGGTTCAAAACGATAAACATTGGAGATGAGCGCGAAACGGCCGGTTCCCGGTTGGCAGCTGAACATATGCGGGCGCATTCAAAATCTTAAACCCGCCCGATATTATTTAACTAGTCGTTATTTATAAATTTATTTATTTTTCCCCATATCGAAGTTCATAAATTTGAACCGCCGGTCCTATCAGTGTCCGGAAGGGCGAAACTCTGCGAGGTAACGGATTAAAAAAAGTATTGAAGATTAGGGGGGTTATAACGGGGTCTGATTTGTTTGCGGTTTCGATGATTTTGGCATGGGCTTTGCTTTACCTATTGCATCCTCAACAAATCATCATCTGTTTTCCTCCTTAGACGGCCAACCGCAAAACGGTTGGCTGTTTGTTTTTAGGGCAAGTTTGTAATTCATAGGTTTAGCGGTTCAACGTTCACCGTTCCCAGTTAAAGAACCATAACGGATCTCTAATAAACGACTGATGCATCAGTTGCGTCGAATTTCATGTTTCACCCAATGGGATAAAGCAGCCAATCCAAACAATGGCGTATAAAGTTTCGGAAATCCGCATTTTATAACCTTTGAATCCCGCCCGGGCGGGAAACCGATCAGTTTAGGTAATTATTAATTTTGGTCATTGTGATTTGTTTGTCATTTGTTATTTGCGATTTGGAATTTTTCTCCTGCTCCCGCCGCGGAAAACGTCCTTGACACCCCATTGACAATCTTTCATACTCCAGCATTTAAAAAATCGACCAAAGCATTGAAATGAATGTAAACGGAACCGAGCGGTTCAAATTTGGGAGATCCCGCTCCATGATCAAAGACATCGGCGCCAAGCGATTTCTGCACGACATCCGTTATCGCCGCGACCGCTACCGGCAGTTTATCGGAATCGCATTCGTCGTGCTGGTGACCGTGGCGGG
>JBATHN010000744.1:0-2146 GCA_049666885.1 Desulfobacterales bacterium | reverse complement strand
AAATGATCAAAAAACTGCGCTACGGTGCCATGGACCAGGAGGGCTATATCTCCTCGGAGACACTGTGGGACGTCAAGGATCCGTACCGCGTGGTGGTGGCGTCGAACTGGCGGTCGATGAAGGAGTGGACTATCTGGAAAAACAGCGAGCTGAGAAAGATGGAGGGTGACACCATCGAGAAGTTTCTCGACGGCGAAACCGAATACGAAATCTATGAAATGGGCCTGTATCCCCATTGACCCTTCCTGACCGGGCTCGGGCCGGACATCGAAGACGGGGTTCGCGGCTCCGGAAACGTGAGTCGGGCCCGAGTAGACAACCGAAAAACTGAACAGGTACTGAATGTATTTCTCCGAACGATCCTACGAAAAGATTGCAAGACCGGATTTAAGGAAACTTCTCGTATTCTCCAATCAGGATCGGGAGGATTTTTTTAATCGAAATCCCAGATGGCGAAAACTATATGCAAACAGGATTATGTGTATCGCATTATGCAGCGGGGCTGCATTGCACTACGTCAATGGAAAAAATGGCGTAAAGGATTTCGATGTATGGACCTTTTATTATGAGCATTCAAAAAGCCCTTTCCCTTACCGTCGACGAGGTGAAAAAGATTTTGGTATTTCTAAATTCGGGTGCCACCCATCGGATGCAGAAAACTTCAAAGGCAGACGGATATATATGAAAGGCCGATCTTTGAAAGTGCGCAAATCAACCGATCCCATCAAGAACGTACGAAACTATCTGAGCAAACCTCGCACCAAATCTTCAAGGGACCTTAGCAAAGAGGCTGTAGTATTTTTAACTCCTGAAAGATATATGGGAAAGATAGTCTGGCCCGAAACAGTCTAAATTCAATAAACACCAAACCAATAGATCGCCACAAACCCGTCTTTTGAGAAATCGTTAGCCCAGGAACTAACGTCACGTGGATCTACTCTAACGGCACCACGAATTTTACGGTCGCATTTCTTCCAATCTGCGAAAAGAGAAGGGAAGTTCGGAAAAGCGAGGGGACATTCTATCTTGATTTTTTGTCAAATGTGGAGCCCCACTGCTCTTCATATTCGACACCAAACGCTACCGTTCTTCAAACAGAGCCCTCTTTTCAAGCGCGCGTTTCATACCGGAATATTACCTTCAATCCGATATATTTTCATTTGGTCGCACATACATTGCCCGAAGGTTTTTCAAGGTTTATTGAATACCCACATACATTTCCTGAATTGGAAACGATGGCATTTTCGATAAATTTGAAACCTGGAGGTCAATATGCCTATTAAAAAAATTTCCCGCCGTTCGTTCCTGACCATTTCGGCCATGACGACCGCAGCCGTCGCATTTGACTGGCGCCGTATCGCCGCCCATGCTGCCCAAATGGGTCCCAATGAAGCGTACCCGACGGTGGTGATCGGTGCAGGGTTGGGCGGATTGTGCTGCGCGGCCTATCTGGCCCGGCAGGGTATCCCGGTGACTGTCATCGAACAGCACAGCGTCCCCGCAGCGGGATGGCCTGCGGTTGATCCCGACGGTCGAGATCTGTTTTTTTCAATCCAGCGACAAATACACGGCCGTGATCACCCAGGAGGGCGAATTTCTGATCCGCAAACCCGTCAAGGAACTGGCCAAGGAACTGGATTCAGAAACCTTCTGGCAGATCCACCGCGGCACCATTGTCAACGTTCGTTTCATCGATAAGGTCAGCCGCTCGCTCACCGGTCGCTGCATCCTCAAACTCAAAGGAATATCCGAAACCCTCACTGTCAGCCGTTCCTACGCCTCTTTATTCAAACAGATGTAAAACCCGATATCATCGGTAAGAATTGCCGATGCCTTGAATGGAAACCTTGACTATTTGCTAAGAAATGGAAAGGATGAGATTTTAGGGATCCTAAACGATTAATATTACTTTCAGGAATCATACCATGCTGGTGAGAATCCAAGAAAAGCTGTCTTGTGATGTGTTGGTCATTGGTGGCGGTGGAGCGGGCCTGAGATCGGCCATTGCTGCCAAATTGCGCAATGCCGATGTTCTTCTTACCTCCAAAACCAAATTAGGCCCCGGCTCCAATACTTATATATCCAAGGCCATCATTGCTGCAACCGGATGGGGGACACCGGACGATGATGAAAATGTGCATATTGT
>JBATHN010000743.1:0-4942 GCA_049666885.1 Desulfobacterales bacterium | reverse complement strand
GTGCATTCCGGGCAACTGGTGGAGTTTCGGGTGGATGCCTATCCGGGACGCGTTTTCAAAGGTGCTGTGGACACGATTTATCCGGAACCCGAAATCCGCGACAACATCGTCTATTACCGGGCGCTGGTCAAGATCAACCCGGAACAGGCCACGTATCTGCGCCCCGAAATGACCACCCAGGTCCAGATCATCGTGGCCGTCAAAGACGACGTGCTCGATATTCCCAACAACGCTTTGAAATGGGTCGATGGTCGGCAAGTGGTGTTCGTTCAGGATTCGGACGGAAAGATCCGTCAAGTGACGCCTGAGCTCGGCCTCGCCGGGGTAACGCACACCGAGGTGCTGGAAGGCTTGGCTGTCGGAGATAAGGTGGCCACGCAACTCGTGCTACCCGGCAACAAGGAAAAGAAAGGCAAGCCGTGATGGTGGATCAGCGGCTCGTAGAATTGGAAAACATCGTCAAGACCTACAAACAGGCCGACCGCGAGATCGAGGTTCTAAAGGGTATTTCCCTTTCGATCGACAGCGGAGAATTCATCGCCTTACAGGGTTCATCGGGCTCCGGGAAATCGACCCTCATGCATATTCTCGGTCTGCTCGATCGTCCCAGCAAGGGTCGTTATCTCCTCCGTCAACAGGATGTCTCCGCACTCTCGGACAATGCGCTGAGCGCCATTCGCAACCGCACGGTCGGCTTTATATTCCAGACCTTTTACTTGATTCCGTACGTCTCGGCCGTTGAAAACGTGATGCTCCCCGGCCTTTATAGCCGGACGGCGGCCCGCGAGTTGCGGCACCGGGCCGAACGGATACTGGACCAGGTCGGCTTGGGGGATCGGATGCATTTCAGACCGAATCAGCTTTCCGGCGGTCAGCAGCAGCGGGTGGCCATGGCCCGTGCCCTCGTCAACGACCCGAGGCTCCTGCTGGCCGATGAACCCACCGGTCAGCTCGACTCCCAGACAAGCGGTGAGATCATGCGGCTGATCGCCCAAATACACGAACAGGGGCTCACGGTGGTTCTGGTCACCCATGACGATGAGATCGCGGGTTATGCCCGCAGGAGGATTCGGCTCAGTGACGGTTGTATCACGCCCAGTTGATTTGCTGCGGCAAACCTGGCGCATCGGGCAAATGGCCCGCACTGCTTTGTGGGCTTACAAGCTGCGCAGCTTCTTCGTCGTGCTCGGCGTGGCCCTCGGTATCGCCTCGCTTACCGTGATAGTGGCAGCAGTGGACGGGGCCGAACGCAAGGCCATGGAGATCGTCAAGTGGTTCGGTCCCGATGCGGCCTTCGTGCTCGGCGGCGACATCCAGAGCCGGGCCGTGGGCCAACGCACATTGACCCTTTCTTACAAAGATGCCCAGAAACTGCGTGAGTCGTTGCCGGGCGCATACCTGGTCGTGCCGATGCGCGGCAAGGGCGACGTCACCGTCCGCTATCGTGGGAAGAGCCGGCAGGTGCCGGTCATCGTCGGGGCGACCGCCGGTTATGCCGAAGCCTGGAACTGGCCGCTGGCAGAGGGGCGCGACTTCACCGAGGAGGACGTTCAAAAAGGGGCCAAGGTCGGTCTCATCGGCGACCTCGTCGCCGAGGACCTTTTCGACAGCGAATCGCCGGTGGGCCACACGATTTTCGTCGACCAGCTGCCGGTGCAAATCGTCGGCCGGCTCTCTTATCGCGGTGCCACCGGCGGCGGTGGATCGAGCCCTGTCGACGATCGCATCATTTTACCCATCACAACCTTGACCCAGCGTTTCAACCTCGACCGCAAGTATTTTCGGGCGCTGAGGGTGAAGTTCTACGCTCCGGAGAACATGGAAGCCCACGTCGCCAATCTGCGCAGCCTCCTGCGTCATCTGCACAATCTGAAGCCCGGCGAGCCGGACGATTTTTCCATTCTTACCGCGGACGAAATTCTCAAGTTCCTGTCGATGTTCAAAGGCGGACTCATGCTCTTTTTAGGGATCACGGCTTTGGTGGCCATAATCGTGGGCGGGTTCGTTCTGGCCAACCTCTTCTACCTGAGCGTCACCGAACGCCGATCCGAAATCGGTCTCAAGAAGGCTGTGGGTGCTCCCGACTGGGCGATTCTGATGCAGGTGCTGACCGAGTCGGTCTTTCTGAGTCTGGCCGGCGCCGTGCTCGGCGTGATTCTGGGGTTGTCTTTGGGTCAGCTGATGGCACAGCTCGGTGTGCTGGAGATCCTGATTTCGTGGAAGGTGTTCATCTTTTCAACTCTGGCGGCCACATTTATGGGTCTCGTTTTCGGTTTGCGGCCGGCCCGCACCGCGGCCGGCATGCCGCCAATCGAAGCGCTGAAAGGGGAGCATTGATAGAAAGCCGTGTTTTTTAGTTTAAAAATTGCGCTCGCTTCGCTCAAGGCCCACCGGCTGCGGTCAATTCTGGCCATGGTGGGTGTTTTTCTCGGTGCCTTGGCGCTGACGGCCGTCCAGCACGTCTCCCAGGCCATGTACCTCAAGGCCGAGATGGAAACCGCCAAACTGGGGACCAATTTGTTCATGGCCCGCAGCGGCAAAGTCCTGTTTCGCCGTTCGGGGTCGGCGGCGGTGAGAAGCGTGACCACCACCTTTACCCTGGAAGATGCCCGGGAACTGATCGGTTCGATCCCTCAGGCGCAGGCCGGAGCACCTTTTGCCCTCAAAACGCTTTCGATCCGCTATGGAAACATCAAGATTCCCTGCCAGGTCGTGGCCACATGGCCGACCTACACCGAGGTCCGGAGCTTCAGCCCGGCCATGGGGCGTTTCATCACCTGGGAAGACGAGAATCAGCGGGCCCGCGTGTGCGTGCTCGGAATGAAAATTGCCGAGCGTCTTTTCGGCGAACCCGGGCAGGCATTGGGCCAGATGGTCTACATTTTCCGCGCCGGGGTGCGCGTCATCGGGGTCATGGAGCCCAAGGGGGCCGACATCGTCGGCAGCGACCAGGACGAGCAGATCTTCGTTCCCCTGTCGACCTTCATGCGGCGTTTCGCCAACCAGGACTGGATTACCGGGGTCTACCTTCAGTTGACCGACAATCAATCTTACGATGTGGTGAAGAAATCGGCTGATAGCATCCTGCGGCAGCGCCACCATTTGGGACAGGGAGAAGCCGTTGATTTCAGCCTGCTATCCGCCAAGGACACCATCCAGCTCCAGGAACAGGCCCTGCAATTGGTTCAGACGCTGGGTCTGCTCAGTTCCGGCATCTCGTTTGCCGTCGGCGGGCTGGGGATTCTCTCCCTCATGGTGCTGCTGGTGCGCTCGCGTCGGATGGAAATCGGCGTGCGGCGGGCGGTGGGGGCCCGGCGTCTGGACATCATCCGCCAATTTATCCTGGAATCCGGATTAATGGCCGGCGCCGGCGGATTTGTCGGCGTGGTGTCGGCCGCCGGACTGGTGCTGTTGATTTACAAAATCGGCAAGATGCCGGTGACCTACGATCCAATCTTTATCATCGGCCCTATGGTCGGTTCGGTTTTGCTCGGCCTGATAGCCGGTGCATACCCGGCCTGGCAGGCGGCCAAGATCGAGGTGCTCGACATCCTCAGGAACGAGTAGATGATGAAATTTTGTGACCTCAAATGCAAATATGCCGCTTGGCCGGATGAATTGTCCGATGGGTCGAAATCATGCCGAACTTTCATCGGTTTATGGTGCAAACTCAAAAATAGGATCGTCCACAAAAATGCACCTTGTGAGGACAAGAAAGAACAGTAAGCGCTTTACCGTTTCGTAAGTCGGCATTTATTAGTGCTCATTTACAAACGGTTGATGGCACTATGGATGTTATCGGTAAAACGACCAGATGGAAATTGTGAAAATATTTTGCCATAAAAGTATAACCTTTCCACCACAATTACCTATTTTTTAACCCTGTCATGCGGTCAAATGGAAGAAAATTATTGCGTCATATTAGAGTGATAGCAAACGTGTAATACCTTGCATGATTTTTGCTAATCATATGCGAGCCTTTCGGGTTGTTGATTCCGGTAACGTGTCAAATCCGGTTAAGTGAGACGAATGCTGCGATTTTTGCCGAATTTGACCGGCTACCATCGTTCGATACAACAAGCTAAAGGAACGCGATGAAAATTATGACGTTAATTTGTCCCAAGTGCCGGCAATCAACAGAAATTCAAAGGGACGAAAATACCGGTCTGTGGGAGTTGCCGAAACGGTATTCATCCATCAGCAACCTGTCTTGGCAATATCTGGAACAGTTGTGGCTGAAAGGTCATAATCAAGACTGCGAGAAGGAACCGAAAATAAGTTTTAAAGACCAGATCAAAATCCAGATTAAAAATTGGATCAAGAAATCTGCTTTTTACCGTGAACCGATTTAATTTAATTTGATTTTTGTCTCACACCGAACCAACAAACTGAACCATCAAGGCGCTGCGCTCGCTATCGGTGTTGGTGCCGGAAGATAATGGGTGAGTGACCATTGATGAATGTTGTTTCGATGAACGTAAATGCCTTCGTACTCGACGGAAGACGTTTGGGCTTAAACAGACGCGTATATTCGTATGTCGTTCACATTCCCGAAAGAAGATCGGGTAGTGAACGCCGAAGTGGGCAGGACCGTAGAAACAGTTCCGAGGCAAGATTTACAAGGGATAGGGAGCGAAGAGCAGCATTGAAATAGAAGCGTTTTGCACGCCAGGCCAACACGTTCGAAACGGAATCACACTGCGCTCATTCTCATTGAACTTGCAGACGGCTTATCAAACGGGTGTTGAATTTCGGCTTTAAGAATACGATTTAAATGCCTTAACTTACTTGCCTTACACCCATCATCAATTCCATTGCTATTGCCAGTCTTTTAACTTCGCCCTAATGAAGTCCACCACAATCCTGTGTTCTTCCTTACCCGACCCCTGGACCTGAAGTGACTCTCCGAAGCAGATGTGAACCGTTTTATCGGGATGAATCT
>JBATHN010000742.1:0-1562 GCA_049666885.1 Desulfobacterales bacterium | reverse complement strand
CCGGCCAAAGCCACCCTGGATGAGCTGTATGAAAAGGGGTTGCTGAGCAAGGAGAAATTCTTCGACGAGCACCTGGAAGTGGAATACTATGAGCTGTGGCATCACGAGGGACGCCGGGCACGGATGGGTGCCATGATGATGGCCCCCGACTATGCCTGGTGGCACGGTTTTTACGAATGCAAGCTGCGGTTCAACAGGTTCATGGAGGGTGCCGACCACCTGATCAAGACCGGCGAAAAAGCGTACATCTATCCGAACTTCCCCAATGCGACGGGTTCGACCCAGCGTCCCGTAAAGATCTTCGGGCCGCAATAGTAATTCTTATCTCCTCACTTCGGCAGACCGTAAAAATCCCGCTGCGTACCGGCACGCAACGGGATTTTTACTTGGATGGTTTGCATGCTCCAAGTCCTGAAATGATGTCATGAAATTGTCGGGCTACGGCTCCAACCAGACCGTGTGAATTTCGTTGGTCGTTTCTTTTACCGACAGCAATGCATGCCGCAGGCGGGTGTACATCAAGGCCAAGCCGATGATTTCGGAGAGCAGCATCAACGAGTCCAGGTCGCGGTCTGAAACCTCCCAGACCTCGTAATGGTACAGCCTCAACGCGCCGATCACCCGGCCATGCAAGGTGATGGGCAGCGAGACAACGGCGCGGACGCCCTCGACCATCGCTTCCTGCGGGTACTGCAAGAGATCGGAGTTGGAAGTGTCGGCCACGACGATCGGTTCGCCTTTGACGGTGCGGGCGATGCTCTTGGCCGAAAGCACCGGTCCTTTGTTGACATACCCGACGCTGAGTCCAAAGCTGCCCAGGATTTCCAGCTCCTCGGATTCATGGTTCAACGCAAAAATGCTGCACCCTTTGATCCCCAGTGCGGCGACCAGAAGCTGAGAAAGGTGGCCGGTCATCAATTCCAGGTTTTCGGCCTCCGCGATCGCACGAGTGACCACTTTGAACACATCGATATCGATTTTTTCTTCAATACCCATGAGATGCCTCCTTCGCTTAAACGAGCCCAAAAAGTATGATACCGGATTCTTGGATGCCGGTTTTCAGCAGACGATGCAAACGGTTGCATTCCGCAGGGCTGCCGCCACTTTGGCGTGAACGCTGCCCGTAAAAAAGCGCCCGATCCTTCCGGCTTTTCGGTTCAAGACCAGCAGGTTGAACTTTTCGCTGGCGTGAAAGTCGATAATTTCTGCGGCGATTTCTTTCTTGCGGGGTTTGAACTTCAACTTGACCCTGTCATTTGAAAATCCGCGCCGGACGAGTTCCGCTCTGACTTCCTGCAGCGACGTTTCCACTTCGGACACTTTTTGGCTCAGATAACTGATATTCTGGCTCAGTCTTCCGGTGACGTTCTCACTGCTGACATCTATGGACGGAAGAGGGGTATGGGCATGGAAGATGGTCACCTCGATATCGTCGCGATGACCGAAGGTGCTGATGGCAAAGTCCAGGGCTTTACGGTCCGAGTCCGAAAAATTGTACGGCAGTAGTAATTTTTGTGCGGCCATGCTTCCCTCCTTTCGGTGGCTTGGTTTCGGGAGCGGTT
>JBATHN010000741.1:0-2768 GCA_049666885.1 Desulfobacterales bacterium | reverse complement strand
GGCTGCCTATCGTGAACTTTTCCACTGAGCCTGAATAATAGGTAGTGCCCATCCGCGGTTTCATTAAGGGCACTTATCAGTTTCCGATCCAGAAATGTGCAATTTTACGCAAGTTCAAGGAAATCGGCGGCATTGAGCGAAGGCATACTTCTGTACGCCGCACAACCTAATCCAGACCTGTCACGCCCAAGGCGTGATTGACGCCGATCTGTCCCGAAGCGGGCGGGGAATTGCGGAAAAGGGCCATTTATGGACGGAAAATAGTTACAGGCGATATGGTGGTTAGATGTGTCCGGGTTATTTTGAAACAAGCCCTCTTTCGAGATACTCTGGAGGGTGATTCCGGTATGTTTGGTTTTTATTAACAATTATTTATATTTGATGAACTCGTAAAAAGTCTCAATTCAGACGGATTCGTATAAAGCCCGAGATCAAGGCTTGCGAATTTCGAGGAATGAGGCGTACTTATGGTACGCCGCAGTGACGAGAAATGAAGCGTAACGCAAAGATATCGGACTTTTTACGGACCCGTCAAATTTTGCTGTTAACGATCGGGCAGAACCGGTAAAACATGAACGCGGATTCAGAAAACATCAGATCTGCACCCCCAGAAATTGTCATCCCAAAAGAAAATGCCGTCTTCCGGCTTGATGCCAACGGCTGTTGGCACAACGAAAGCGGCCGGTTCCGGAACAAAAAGATCATCGACTTTTTTCATGCGTCAATCCGCAATGATACCGGCGGGTATTTTTTGTTTCAAAACAGGGGCAACTGCACGGAAAAAGTATATTTCCCATATGAAGACACGGCGCTGTTCGTCTTTGATGTGGTCTTGAGCGACCCCATTACGATAGTGCTCAACACCGGCGAACGATTAACATTGGAGCCGCAGAAACTGTACACTCAAAACGACGGCCTTTATGTGACAGTGGGTGAGCACCGGGTGAAGTTTACCGAAAGGAGCCTGATGGCGATTTCTGGTCTCATGACATTCGAAGATGAAAACTATTTCATCCGTCAAGCCGGCCAGAGATACCAAATTTCGAAGCGCTGAGGGGCAATATTAACGGCATCAGTCTCGACAAAAGGGCGGTGAAAACTTTCCACCGCCCTCTATCTCTCTGACTGGTTTTTTTCAATTCCTGAGATAATTTTTGCAATACCAGAACTGCGCTAACTCCGTCGCGGCTGACCCGTCGCTGCTCCCCGCAAACGACGATATTGATTCAAATCACTGCTCCGGTTTTAGGCAACAGCTATGCAGCGGTGGCAGTGGCCGGGTCAAATGGTGTCCCCGGTGGATAAGCACGTTGGGCCAGTTCGCGGTCCAGCATCAATAGACCCGACTTGTCTTGGCCGACCATTTCAATTTGATCGGCAATTTTTGAAGCATTGGCTTCCTCTTCGACCTGTTCGTCGGAAAACCAGGCCAGCAAAGGTTCGAAGGAATAGTCTTTTTCCTCCCTGGCAATTGTTGTCAGGTCGTTGATTTTACCGGTTATGAATTTTTCGTGTTTGTAGGCATCTTTGAAGGCCTCTGACGGTGACGACCATTCGGTTTTGAGCTGTTTGAGATCTTGTAGTTCAATTTTGCCGCCCCTATCGATGATGTGATTGAAAAATTTCATGGCGTGAAGCATTTCCTCGTGCGCTTGGCAGCGCATGTAATGTCCCATGCCGTCAAGGCTTATGGAATGGAAATAGGCGGCCATGGACAGGTAAATATAATAGGATTCGAGCTCGTTTTTTATCTGGTCGTTGATTGCCTTGTTCAGTCTTTCACCGATCATTGTGCAACTCCTTTCAAATGCTGCGTTGGATAGCCAGGTAATGCGTAATCTCCCCATTTTCATTCCTCACAGGGGCGATCTTCCACTCCATCATGAATTCCGAACCGTCTTTGCGGTAATTGACCGCCTGACCATGAAAAATTTTGCCTTCGGATACATCGCGGCGCAGCCGATCAAGCACAGCGCGATCCGTTTTTGGACCCTGAAGAATCGTCGGCGATTGTCCCACGAGCTCTTCACTTTCGTAACCGGTCATATCAGTAAAGGATTGGTTGACGAAGATAATGGGATACTTCGGTTTGTTCTCCGTGATCATGATGGCATCGAATGAATGGGTGATGGTAACCTCGAAGAGCCGTTTCATCAATCCTTTAAATTGCTTGTCGTGATCAAAAATATCTATTAACTTAGATGGTTGCTTCATCAAACGGCCTCCTGTTGGCATCTCATAAACGCATGTTTGCAAATTGTTTTACAAATAACTTCAACTCCCTTTGTTGGTGAGTCGATTTTTATCGGGTAACTATTAACGCCTAATTTAATCATCGCCGCCCCTGCCGCAACCTCCGATTGAACATGAACGCCGGGTCTCTCCATCAAAACAGAATCTTTAATCTTTAAATATGAACTATTTATAAATACTTGAGCCATAGAGGAGTTTTTACAAATTGTGGAGCGGAAGGGGTGTTCAGTGACTGCGGCGCGCAAACTCCTCTGTACCGCGATTTCGATAAATACGACAAAAATCTACCTGAGGTCGGTTTTCGAAGTTTTGCGCCGTTCGGTGCCGACGCACCCGGCGCGGCGTTGTTATTTTCATGCGGCGGTGGTGGCCGAGAGATCTTGGATTGGGGTCTTCTTGACAGGAGAGTTAACAGACTTAAATTGTAAAAATGGAAACAAATCGTTTGTTAAGGCTTAGGCCCTAAGAACGGGTAAACAGTTTCTTTTTACAGTAAATGGTAATCAGCCATATTA